>JAGLSF010000196.1 GCA_023136305.1 Spirochaetota bacterium | reverse complement strand
ACAGACAGCTCTCCATTGTGTTTATGCACCACAATATCATATGAGATATTGAGCCCCAGTCCAGTGCCCTTCCCTGCATCCTTGGTTGTAAAGAATGGATCGAAGATCCTGCTGACGATGCCCTGCGGGATCCCTGGGCCGTCATCCACAATTTCACAGTAAATGTTGTCACTATCGGCATATGTCTTGATTCTGATCAGACCCCGATCACGGCGGTTTTGTGATTCGATTGCCTGTGCAGCATTTATGAGGATATTCAGAAGCACCTGGTTGATCTCGCTCCCGATACATTCGATACGCGGCATCTTTGACAGTTCTTTTTCCACATCAGCCACGTATTTTATCTCATTTTTCGCAACCACCAGGGTGTTTTCGAGCGCCTCGTTGATGTCGTAGCTCTCTATTCTGGTCTCATTGTCGATTCGTGAAAAACTTCTCAGGCTGGTCACAATTTCGGTGATGCGATTTACTCCTTCCATGGACTCTGTTACGAGGTCTTCGATGTCACCGAGTATGTAGTCGAGTTTCGTGTCATCTCTGAATGACCGAATACGGGGATTTACACCATTCATTTCCCCCTGGCCTGAAGAAAGGGCCAGAGACTGTTCACATACCGTTATATACTCCTTGATTACATGTATGTAGGACCTCAGGCTCGTGAAATTACTCGATATAAACCCGATCGGGTTGTTGAGCTCGTGGGCAATGCCCGCCGCCAGCTGGCCGATTGATGCGAGCTTTTCCTGCTGAATGAGCTTGGGCTGCGCATTACGTACGCTGAGAAGAGAATCAATAAGCTCCACATTGCGTTTGTGTGCATCCATTACATTTTTAACACCGCTGGTAATGTCACGTGCAATTCCCGCGTATGCATATACCCTCCCAGCCTCATCACGTATCGAACATGCAGTAATCTGTGCGGGAACAATCGAACCGTTCTTTCTCACCAGAGTCGCTTCGAAATCCTGCACATACCCCTTCTTTTCCATTGTTCTCTGCCACGTAGTAAAATTCTTTTGGTTGTGAAACAGGTTGTGCAGATAGCCCTTTGAAAGTATATCGTACCTCGAATCGTAGGATAGAAGTCCCACACCTGCGGAGTTTACTTCGACGAGCCTCCCATCCTGTTTGCATATCCACATCATGTCAGGAAGTTGGTCGAAGACACTTCGGAAAGTTGTGCCGGAATGAAGCAGCGTATCCCTCAGATGCTTACCCATCGCTTCCTCCACATCAAATTATAGGTTACCCATCACAGAATTATCAAAAATATTTCCATGGTCATTTTTTTGCATTCGTCACGAGCTTTTACTACAATTTAATGTAGGGTCTGCTGTTACAGCCTTTTGACAACAATCCCGTAAATCAGGATACGGAGGGAGCAGCCAATGGTACAACACAAGATACTATTCGTCGACGACGAGGTGAATGCACTGTCATCATTTAAACGTCTCTTCTTCGTCGACAATGATATAGATGTGTATACGGCTAAGAATGGTCCGGAGGCATTGAAGATTCTGAACTACAATGAAATCGACCTGGTGGTGTCCGATATGCGGATGCCGCAGCTCAACGGCAATGACTTCCTTCAATACCTAAAGGACAAATACCCGAACATCCTGCGTATTATGCTCACGGCATATGCAGACGTTTCAACTACGGTTGATGCTATCAACAAAAGTGAAGTGTTCCGATTTCTTACGAAACCGTGGAATGACGAAGAGCTCAAAAAAACGATACTTGGTGCGCTCGAATACACAGACCTCAAAAGACGTAATGAGGAACTGAGTAAGGTTATCTGGGGTAAGAACAGGGAACTCAATGCCCTGAACAAGAGTCTCGAACAGAATGTACGCCAGCGAACCGAACAGCTCGAGCAGGCCAATAACCACCTCAAACTGATGAACGAGGTCCTCAAGCAGAATTTCGATGAGGTCATACATCTGCTTTCGGGTGCCATATCACTCATTCACAGGGACCTTGCGGCACATTCGAATCGTGTTGCGCAACTGTGCAGGGCTCTCTGCGACGAACTCGGTCTTGACGAAGACCACACAAAAATGGTGTCTCAGGCGGCTTTCCTTCATGATATCGGCCTGCTCGGCGCCTCTGACCACATCTTTGCCGTCGAACTCGAACAGCTCGATGAGACCAGCAAGAGCTTTTACCTCTATCACCCCGTAATCGGTGAAAAACTCGTAGGATCGGTGAAGGCTCTGAAACGTATTTCCAAGTTGATACGATCACATCACGAGGAGTATAACGGAACTGGATTCCCCGATAAGCTGCGGGGTGCGCACATCCCGCTCGGTTCACAGATCATCAAGATCGTGAGCGATTACGACAACTTCCTGTTCAAGAACGGTTTCTCCTCAGAAGAGTCACTAAACAGGATTAAGAGCCGCTCATACAAATCCTATGACACTGACCTCATCAACAGCTTTATCAAAACCATTTCGGAAACCAATGTACACCAGCACTACCCGGCCCGCCGAATCATGGTGAAGGACCTGCAGGCCGGCATGTATCTCCTCGATGAAGTCACACTGGAAAATGGTGTGCTTCTTATTCCAAAGGGAGTCACTATCGATGAGTCCATTAAGGCCAAGCTCGATACCTTTTCCTCACTTCTCAAGCTGGACCGAAAGGTTGAGATCAAGTACCCCGACGAGTGACCAGTTAATGCGGGGGCAAGTCCCCATTATTTTTCCTCCTTATAAGGTTTGACTCATTCTCTTTTATACATCATCTTTACTATATACTCGCAGTAAAGGAGGATATTATGTCAGGAGGAAGTACAGGTGCAACAGGCGGAAAAGTCAAACCCAGCGTTGTGGGTGGCATCCTGGGATTCATCTTTGTTTTCATCATCCTTCTCACAAGCATATTCATTATAGACCAGAAGGAGCAGGGCGTGGTGCTTCGCTTCGGGAGATTCAATCGACTCACCGAACCCGGACTGCATATGAAGCTCCCCTTCGGCATCGAGCGGAAGTTCAAGGTACCCACGCAGATGGTGCTGAAGGACGAGTTCGGATTCCGAACAGAGAAGGCCGGGATTACAACAGTCTACTCTGAGTTCGATTACCCTGATGAATCGATCATGCTCACCGGCGATCTCAACATTGTGGATGTTGAGTGGATCATCCAGTACCGAATCGATGACCCGGTCGACTGGCTCTTCAAGGTGGAAAATCAGCGAAAAACCATCCGAGATATATCGCAGTCTGTAATCAACCTGCTCGTGGGGGACCGCGCCATTCTCGACGTTATAGGCGCCGAGCGTGCGAACATCGAACAGCAGAGCCAGGACATGATGAACGAACTCTTCGACAAATATGAGCTCGGTATCAGGGTCACTGCGGTGAAGCTGCAGAATATCGTCCCGCCCGTGGGAGCGGTGCAGGAGGCCTTTGAGGATGTGAACAAGGCCATACAGGACCGCAGCAGACTCATCAACGAAGGCAAACAGGCCTACAATGAGACAGTTCCACGGGCAAAGGGAGAGGCAGAGCAGCGCATTGCACAGGCCAAGGGATACGCCGTACAACGCGTCAACAGAGCCGAGGGAGACGTGGCCCGGTTTCAGAAGGTTCTGGAGGAGTACAACCGCAACCCCGAGGTAACGCGGACCAGGCTCTACTTCGAGATGTTCGAGGATGTGTTCGCCGATGCGGCTGACACGACCCTCATCGATCGGAATTTAGACAACTTCTTACCTCTCAAGTCATTGACCGGACAGCAGGGAGGCGTCCAATGAAAAAACTTATCCTTATAGTCGCGATTGTTTTTGTCGGATTCCTTCTTTTCCTTGCTCTGGGACCCTTCTACACCATTAAAGAGGGTGAGCAGGCTGTGGTGGTTCGCTTCGGGCGCATTGTGCAGATCCAGACTGAGGCAGGCCTCAAGATCAAGGTCCCCACTGTGGACAAGGTGAACAAGTACCCCAAGAAAATTCTCTCCTGGGACGGAGAGTCTCAGAGGCTTCCCACGGCGGAAAACCAGTTTATCTGGGTTGACACCACGGCCCGCTGGATGATCGACGACCCACAAAAGTTTTACGAATCGGTGGGTACCATTACGCAGGCCCAGTCACGAATGGACGATGTAATTGACTCGGAGGTGCGGAAGATCATATCCCGAAATTCGCTTCGAGAGGCGGTCAGGAACTCAAATGTGATCAACGAGATCGAGCGGCGGGATGTGTACCTGGCTCCCGCGACCGAAGAGGGGACGGAGGAGGTTTCCGTCTCAGTTGCTGTTTTCTCGGAAGTCATATACGAGGATATCGTCAAGGGACGGAGCGTAATTTCAGACGAGATACTTGCGGAAGCACAGAAGACCACACCGCAGTACGGTATTGAGCTTATCGATCTCGTCATCCGACAGATCAAGTATTCAACTGACCTGACAGAGAGCGTATACCGCCGCATGATAAAGGAACGTAACCAGTTCGCGCAGGCATTCCGCTCTGATGGAGAGGGCCGCAAGGCTTCGTGGGTCGGGCAGATGGAGCACGAGCTTCGTTCCATCGAGTCAAATGCCTATCGGGAGGCCGAACAGATCAAAGGTGAAGCTGATGCCAA
>JAGLSF010000195.1 GCA_023136305.1 Spirochaetota bacterium | reverse complement strand
ACGCCCTTGAGCTTTTTCGATCCGAACACCGCACCTGCACCACCCCGTCCGAAGGCACGCGTATCCACACCTATATAGGATATCCTGACGAGGCGCTCGCCAGCCGGCCCAATGGACATGGCCGAAGCCCTGCTGTCACCGATAGAATCCTTGAGCCTGTCGAGGGTTTCGTGGGTGCCCAGCCCCTGCAGCGATGCGGCATCGTGAAAACCAACCTCGCCGTCCTGTATGGTCAGAAAGGTCCAGGTATCAGCCGCCCCCTCGATGACGAGCCCGTCAAACCCGCTCATCTTGAGCTCTGGACCGAATTCACCCCCGCTGTTCGAACACATATACATCCTGGTCTCAGGAGACTTGGTCGCCAATTGAAACTTTGTCGTGGACGGGAGTTTCACTCCAGTAAGGGGTCCTGTCATGAATATCAGTTTGTTCTCGGGATCGAGGGGTTTCACCTCAGGGCCGATCTCGTCATAGTATATCTTTGCGGCAATGCCCCTGCCGCCGAGAAGTTTCGCAATTCTCTGTTCATCCATAACCTCCACAGAGACCTTTTTTGAGGTGAGATTAATCCTCAGTATCTTTCCCAGATAGGCACCGCTGTATTTCATTCTCTCCTCCTCTTTCACCTTACTCCACCTTGCCAAAGCGCGGATTTACGATGACATCGGGTTTCCCGTTCTTTTCCACCACAAGGTGCTTGAACCCCGCTGTCTCGATCGATCCGTAATCGTGTCCAGCGTCACCCGGATACACTGCAAGTGATATGAGCGCTTCATCCCCAACGTTGATTGACCGGTGTGCATAAAATGCCGGCACATACACTGTCCGGCCGGGATACATCTCCTCCATCACGTACTCACCGCTTTCGAGCTCCATCATCATGTACCCCCTGCCCCGCAGGCAGTAGTAGATCTCGGCCGTGTCGCGCCGTGCATGGAAATGACCCTTGGTCATGAAGTACTCGCCACCAATCTGCCCGGGATGGGTAATACTGGAGCAGAACTGTATCTCTCCGTCTCTCTGGGGTATGGTCTTCTCATACACCTCGTACACCTTGACGTCTCCCTGCTCCGTAAGATACGCATCGGCGGCATCCACATCCAGAAACATGCCCTTGATCTTGCTCAGGAACCGCTCGATATGGTTGTCAGGATCGTCCATGATACCGTCATTGGGATCCCAACCTACTGAAAAGGGCTGGACAATCGTGTTGTGTTCAACCTTTGGTTTCATGCAACTCTCCCCCGTATCCTTGATACCAGCTTCACCACCTCGGCGGCATTCTTTTCGATCTCGTCCCAGCGCTCCTCCGAGATTACATCCTTCTTAGCAATCCAGGTGCCGCCGCATACAAGAACCTGGGGAAGATTCAGATAATCCTCTATATTTTTAATGTTGACGCCACCAGTAGGTATGAACCTCACACCCAGATGGTTATAGGGCGCAGATACCGCCTTGAGCATGAGAATGCCGCCGCTCGCTTCAGCGGGAAAGTACTTCATGATCTTGAGGCCCAGCGACAGTCCCTGTTCGATTTCCGATGGGGTCAGCACACCGGGAAAAAGGGGGAAATCGATTTCAATGGACTTTTTGACCACTTCGGCGTTGAAACCGGGTGAAACACCAAACACGGCGCCGCACTCCTGTGCCCGTACCAGCTGATCCACCGATGTGATGGTGCCAGCCCCGAGAAAGAGCCCGGGCCTCTCCTTCTTGAGAAGTGCTATGACTTCTGCAGCAGCGGCTGTCCTGAAGGTGATTTCCGCAACAGGAAGACCTCCCTTCACGAGTGCATCGGCCATGGGAAGGGCGAGTTCGGTCGACTCAATGGCGATGACCGGCACCACACCGCTTGATTCCATCTTTGCAACGAGTTCTTTACGATCCATTTATCTGTCCTTGTTATAGATTAGTGCTTCACAATGTGTGAAGGATATTCTTCACCGCTTCAGTGGTTGACCGATCGACGCTCTCCACGGTAAACCCGCCTAGATGGGGCGTTGCTATGACCCGGTCATGCTTCACCAGGCCAAACTCCTCTGGCGGTTCTTTTACATACACATCTGTTGCAACACCGGCAATGCGGCCGTCCTCAAGCGCCTGCAGGACTGCATCCTCATCGATGAGCGACGCACGGGCCGTGTTGATGAGCAGGACACCCCTCTTCATCTGAGCGATCATGTCTGCAGTGACAACCGGTGTGCCGTCAGGATTGGCGGGGCGGTGGAGGCTTATGACATCGGCGGCTTCGAGCAGCTCTTCGAGCTGCACCCATGTAAACCTGTCTGAAGGTGCAAAGGAGCGGTCGGGGTTGCGCCGAAATGCCGCAACCTGCATACCCATACCGAGCGCACGAAGCGCTGTCTCCTTTCCGATCTGCCCGCACCCAATAAGCCCGAGCGTCCTTCCCTCGAGCTCGATACCCTTGCGGCGTTCCCAGTTCTCCTCCTTCATCCGTGCATCGTGAAAGGGGAGAAACCGGGCAAGTGCGAACATGGAGCCGATGGTGAGCTCCGCCACACCCTTTGCATTGGCACCTTCCGTCCGACAGATTTCTATACCGCACCGTTTCGCAGCCTCGAGATCGATGTTGTCGATACCGCTCCCGTTTCGTGAGATGACCTTGAGCTCTTTTGCCGCCTCCAGCACCCTGGCGGAAACCTCTTCCACACCGGCAAGATATCCCACACAGCCGGGGAGCAGCTGCAGAAGCTCCTCCTCTGAGGGCTGTTTACCCGGCGTGGCGAAGGTCACCTCGAACCCCGCCTCCTCGAGAAGATCAAGCGATGGATGCCCATCCCTTGTCAGTGATCTGGGTGAAATAAGTACCTTGTTCATACCTTTTCTTCCTCAGCTTTCATCGAAATATAAGACAGACCCTGCGCTCCACCGGGTCCCATACCTGTATATTCACGCCACGCACATTTACTGAACGGGCGGTTTCTGCATATAGGGTTGGTAGGGAATGACATCCAGTACCTTCAGCCCCTTCCAGTTGGCGAATTCCATGAGCTCCGCCCTGAGATCACCGACAGCCATGGGGTAGTGATGATTTACCCTGCCCACACTGATCGTGTTGATCAGATCGTGAATGGTAATATCTGAACCCCCCATCTCCAGGTTGTTCACCCACCCGCTGCCGCCGAAATATCCTTCCTTATCGGGCATGACATCGCCTGTGAGGATGAACAGATTGTCGAAGTTGTTGTCCATGGTGCACACGGTGATCTTCTCCTGCTTCAGGGCCAGGTCTGCAACCACCCCGTCGCCGACCCACTTCTTGCCCTCATAGGCACCGATGTTGAAATGCGCATCCCATCGGGCGCCCCGCTCATCCGCCCAGGACGTACAGGTCACGCCGCAGTGCCAGAAGTTCACACTCCGGTCTTCCTCATCCAGAGCAACCAGATCCATGAAGGCCGCAACTCCGCCGTTCATGGCATTGAACATGAGCATATTTATCGCCCCGGCAATGTCGGCTTCACAGGGCGCCACAATGCCCGCCTCATTCAGCCTGCTCATGGCACCGCACACGGCAACACCATACACCTCCTGAAACTTTGGCCAGCAGCTGATGGCAAGCGCATTGTAGTCGTTATCCCGTGCAAAATCGAGGAGTGCGAGGCTGACCCGCACCGATTTTTCCATGGCGTCACTGGTCACCCGTTCCTTGACCCACTCCGCCTCACCGAGCATATGTTCAAGCTCCTGCTGCACAGCATTTGAATCGTAGGATTTAGCGCGTTGCACAATGTCCTCCACGGTGTGGCGTGTCTGTATGTAGGTCCCGTACTTCTTTTCGAGCACGCGCTCGTCTGTGTACATGTTTTCAAAACCGTTTGCTAGACCACCCACCTGTCCGATGCGGCTGAGCCTGAGGGCCTTGATCGCCCTTATAGCCCGCAGTGTAATGGAAAAACGTTCACGAAAAAGCTTGGATTCCGGATAGTCGTAGAACCACTTGAATGGAATATCGTGTTCGTTGAGATAATGTGCAATGATGGAGCCGAGCATGTTGAGTCCGCAGAATGAGTTGAGCTGCAGCACACCTGATTTCGTAGGCTCCGGGACTGACCACAGACCGAGACAGCTGTTCACCCTTGCCAGCGGGAGGATGATACGGCCGAAGGGGAGGCTCGCATTGAAAATGAGGGTTATATCGACCGACCCCTCATCGAAAAACTCCCGTGCCTTTTGTCCGTCCGCCTCACTCAACACAGGTTTCTGTAGGGCAACGAGCTCGAATCCCATCTCCTTTTGAAGCTTCTCCATGGAGCTGACAACCCGCCTGTACACCTTTCTGTCATCACCGGGCATGTTGGGGTGCACGGCACCGCACAGGCCTACCCGGATATTCATATCCTTTTTCCGCATGTCTGCCTCCATGTATCTATTGCCCTCTTCTCAAACCCGATGCGTCTCCCATACATTCCTGTATCCCGGGGATTGCAGGGAGTGACATGCCCTTTACCAGCGCAGCAGGGTCTTTACGTGCACCGCAGACCTCACTGCATCAAAAGCCGCCTGCAGCTCATCAACCGGGTACTCACCACTCAGGAAGTCCCTGTAGCTCAGCCTGCCCTCCCCGATCCAGAC
>JAGLSF010000194.1 GCA_023136305.1 Spirochaetota bacterium | reverse complement strand
GAGGATGGCGACCCTCCGGCGCTCTCCACTGATTTTGACTTTATCGGGGTTTGACTGTATTTCTTTTTTTAGCTGAGGGGAAACATAACGCGAAAAGGCATGGCGAATGTCCGAAAGCCTACGGTTTTCGACCGCCATCACCATCTGGTTGCTGTAGATTTGTATTGAATCATAGACCTTGTCAGAGTAGGGCTGCGCGTTCATACGTTCGCCGAGTGTGAGCAGGCCGATCAATCCGTTCTTTGAAATGAGGGGGACAAGAACAGCGGCCTCGAGTTTTATGAGGCACTTTTTTTCCTCATCATCCAGCATATCAAGCATATCCGGTATAGCTATCGCTTCCTGCCGTTTTTTCAGCTCCTGAATGAATGAATTTTTATCTGTGAAATGTATGCGATCCACATACTTCTTGAGCACGACTCTGGACGCGACCGGTGCATACTCCGTGTTGTTCTCATTGGTCGAAAGGAATAAAACAGCTGTCTTACTGAGCGATCTCCCGATGACGTTCAGAAGAATACTGCCGAAGAAGTCCTCCTTGCCAAGTGAGGTGAGATCGGCTCCCATACCGGAGATTTCTTTCAGTTCAAAAGCCTTGCGCCTCAGATCCCTGTCTCCTGCGGGATTGACACCGCCAAGCAGGCTCACGATCTTCAGTTCAGAAGCATTGCACACAGAGGAAATGAAATCGACCTCCTCCTTGTCGATCTTCTCAAGTTTATTGCTCCCCCAGAGCACGGAGAAGTAGGCAATCGTGTCACCCCGTTTCTTGGGAAGGATGAGAAAGGATGCCTCCAGGTCTGATTCGTGGCCAAAAACCTCCTTGAAGAGAAAACGCACCCCCCTCGAGTCAACCACGCTCCAGTCGAGCTTCTTCAACTTGTCCGTGAACCTGTCGTCCAGGAAAAAGGGCAGCAAGTTCTTGACATTGCTGTCAATATGGGAGGACTCATAGATATTGTTTGATTCCCTGTCAACGAAGGCATATTGAACGTCATCATTCAATGCGGATGAGAGCTGACTCGCAATATACTGTGGCAGCTGTTTCATGGACTCTATCTGTGAGAGTTCCCTGGTTACCTTCTCAACTGTTGTCAGGTAATCGGCCACCTTGGTTTCCATGCTTCTCACCCGCTATTCTGGAGTTTGTGTTGCACTGTGGATAGGGTGGATAAATAGGCCTGGATTAGCCGCGCCCCTTCAAAGCGAGCTCAAAACGCTGCTGTTTGTTTGACAATCCCATGCTCTTCAGTTCTCTTTTAACGGCACCACCGCGCACCTTCGTACCACCGTAGCTGGGGAGCCTCAGTGCCTTTGCGATCTCCTTCACATTGTAGTAGGGATTATCGACGATGACATGTATGATACGTTTGCCGAGTTCACTCTGAGCATAGGAGTAGACATCGGTACCCGGTGTAGCCTGTGGCTGTGCGGCCTGGGCAGTCGCCTGCTGCTCTGGTTGCGCTTGGGGTTGTACAGGCTTAAGTCTCGGTGGGAGAGCTGGCTCAGGTGCAGGTTTCGGCTCCTCCTTCTTGATCTCCCTACCTGTGAAACCTGCAATAGCCTCTGCCACACTGTCGTAGGACTTCAGTATGGATGAGAACTCCATGAGCTCATAGACATCATACACATCGGGAGACATGTTCACGAGAACGAGGTCGCCGCTGTTCTCTCGAATTTCCCGGATCTCAGAAACGAAAACACCCCATCCTGCACTGCTCACGTAGTCGATATTTTCAAGATTCACGACTATCCTGTATTTATTAAGTGCCAACTGCTCTTCGAGCTTCTTCTCGAGCTCGGGAGCAGTGGTGGTGTCGATGAAACCCTTCGCATCGATAATGGCTATCTCATCGCTGTCACCGTCGTATCTGACATCAACCTGAATATCTGGCATCCACTCCTCCTCAGCACATAGGAAGCTCTATCGCTTCGACTCAGTATAGTATATATCGCCAATTGAACATAGTGAATTTATCGGCAGCCCTGTATTTCCTTAAGCATTGCGTAACACGGTACCCATCAACATAACCCTTATTCTCAGATAAAAACATGAAAAAGGCTTCATGATGGGTCATTATTTACTATACATAACATAGAATAATTGTACCCTGAACCGAAATTGAAAAGCAACTGAAAAATTCACATAACACGCATCATCCCTACTTGTAGGAAGCCCAGGTGGGAAGCTCACGCTTGGAAAAGGCCTCGCGCTTCTCCCGACTATCGAGCTTCATACGCACGAGCTCCCTCTTGACCACACTCGCCTTCACGCCCTGTGACCCGTACTCCTCACTGTTCAGGAGGTTTGTCAACCGTGTCACCCCGTACTCGGGTTGCTGCCGTATGATCTGGGCAAGAAGCTTGATCTGTTCGTGCGACGCATGGCCCAGCTCTACCTCCTCCTTTTCCTCCTCCGCCACAACCTTGATCGCCTCGTCACCGAGCTGCTCCCGTTTCTCATTGAGTTCCTGATACTCCTCATGGGAAATGCCGGTCCGCTCGAGGGCATCGTCAAGGGGAACTTCCTCCTCGAGCAGCTCGAAGAGACGGAGTATCTTGGCCTGCCTGATTTCAGCCGGGCTCATCTCGAGCTTGATGACAACGAAGGTGATATCATCGCTCTGCGGATAGCCCTTGGTAAAGGCGGTGAGCTCCTCGTTCAGCTTCGCCTTGAACTCACTTGCGGGCATATGCGCGTATTGCTGTATGAAGTCAATGAGCCGATTCTCCCCAAACTGTTGACGTTTCTCGTCCATCGCCTCTGTGATGCCGTCCGTATAGATAAATAACAGATCCCCCTTTTTCAGCTTCAGCTTCTCACTGGTGATACGCTTCTTGAACTCGTTGGGGTCACCCAGGTCGATGCCCACAGCTATACCCCCGGGATTGAGGAAGCTCACTGTTTTCGTATCACTCCGGTAAATAAGCATGGGGTTGTGCCCGGCACTTGCATAATTCACGATGCGCTTCTTGGCATCGAGGATTACATAGTACATAGTGACGTACATGCCCTTTTTAATATCCTCCACTGCGATACGGTTCACCTTGTCGAGGACAAAAGACGCACGTTTGTTCCCGCGTGCCTCCAGACGCATGGAAGTCCTGATCATGGTCATGACCATCGAACTTCCGATTCCCTTACCAGAAACGTCGGCAACCACGATGCCGATGGCATTTTTGTCCACCTCGAAGAAATCATAGTAGTCACCACCCACCTCCAGAGCGGCCCGATAGGCGGCATCTATGTCAAACCCATCCAGGGTCGGCACCTGCTTGGGCAGAAGGGCATTCTGTATCTCCTGAGCGAGCTGCAGTTCGCGCCGCAGACGTGTCTGGTCGGTAAGCTGACCCTGCGTGAGGCGCAGATTGCGCATGATCTCGTTGAAAGCCTGACCAATCCTGCCTACCTCCGGGTTCCTCGTTGCGAAGCTCAGCTCACGGGCCTGACCGATGGCGCTGATACGGGAGATTTCATCGGCAAGCTTGGTGATGGGAGAGATGAAAGTGGAGCCGATAAGGATGACCCCGATGATGGTCGTACCTCCAAAGAACACGGCTATGAGGGCTACCCTTGTGTTTTCCTTTGCAGCGTCGATTCTCTGGAGGAACACATTCTGGTCAATTCCGATGTGCACCTCCCCGAGATTTCTCGGCTCTCCATCTGCAGTGTTTACATACACCACACGTGCAGCAAAGTGCTTGAATCTGGCCGTACCCTCTTCACTTCTGTACTCGACTTCCCTCAGTTCGAACACTGCATTATCCAAAATCCCGGAGGGCTTATTGTAGGTTGTGTATATTCGCTTCACATCGGTGTGGGCAAGTATCAGATTATCCGTATCCGTGACAATGACATACCCAAGGGTGTTGTCATTCTGGCGGACCGAGACTGCCAGGTTTGCAAGGGCAAAATCATCGCTGTCGAGAATGAGGTCGGACGCAGTTTCCGCAACTTGCCTGGTTACTGATTCGTAGCGTTCATTCAACCTTTTCTCAATAATGGTGCTCTGCACCCTGCTTCCAATAATAAAGGCCGTTAATACTATGATACCCACCATACCAAGCGCGTAGACCGCATAGCGTACCCTGATGCTGAACCGCCCCCGGACCTCACGGGCGAACTCTGTGGCAACCGCCTCATCGATGTACATCTTCATGGTAAGGACATTGTTGTTCTCGAGCCTCTTATACTCCACTTCATCGATGAGTTTCTTGATGAGCCAGATCCCCAGGCCACCCTTCCGCCTCGTCTCCACATACTTGTAAAGGTCGGGTTCCAGGACTGCATACCAGTCGAACTCAACTCCCTGATCGATGATCTTCAATCCCACGGAACTTTCGAGTTTCGTCATCTCGATCTGGAAATTACCCCGCCCACCACCGTAGGCGTGGCGGATGATGTTCGACGCCGCCTCGTCGACCGCGAGCTTCAGCTCACTCACCTGCTTTGGGAGGAGGCCCATCTTCCGGCCATACTTCACCACAAAGTCACGCACCTTGATCAGGTTCTTGCTTTCTGCACTTAGGTTGATTTTTTTCTTTGTGTTAATCTTCATAATGAAAGCTTCTCAGAGATTGACACGCGGCTTCTTACAGGCCCCT
>JAGLSF010000193.1 GCA_023136305.1 Spirochaetota bacterium | reverse complement strand
GGTCGTTCCCGATATTATTACCATAGCCAAGGGCATAGGGGGCGGTGTACCGGTGGGAGCGGTGCTTCTGGGCGCCCATATATCCAGGACCATCGGGCAGGGAGAGCATGGGGCAACTTTCGGCGGCGGACCCGTTGCGTCAGCGGCCCTGCTTGCAAACATTCAGGTCATTCAAGAGGAGGGCCTCGTTGAAAATGCCAGGGCTGTGGGCCAGTACATTATAAACAGGCTGCCCGCTGTATCGGCGGTAAAAAAGGTGAGGGGCAGAGGGATGCTGCTCGGTGTGGAACTGCATGAGGGAAAGACGGCGAAGGAAATACGTGATGCGCTGCTTGATCGGGGTATCATCACCGGTACATCAGTCGACCCACAGGTGCTGCGCATACTTGCTCCCATTACACTCACACAGGATGACGCAGGTTTTTTCATCAACACCATGGAGGAGCTCTGAGAGCTTCAAGGTTGCAACAAAGATTTGTGAGGAGAATGGAATGAATAAACTCGTATCCCTATCGCATATGACACAGGAACAGGTCAGGGGCCTCATAGAACTGGCACAGAGAATGAAGGCGGGAGAGATATCGCCGAGCCTTAAGGATAAGAACCTGATTCTCCTGTTCTTTAATCCCTCACTGAGGACACGCACCTCATTCGAGCTTGCCATGCAGCAGCTTGACGGGAACGTTGTCACCCTGAATACAGGGGGAGATACCTGGACACTCGAGGTGGATGAGAATGTGGTCATGGACGGTTCCGCGGTTGAGCATATAAAGGATGCTGCCCGCGTACTCGGTCGGTATGGTGACGCTATCGGCGTACGTGCATTTGCCAAAGGCGAGGACTGGGAGCGGGACCGGCAGGACCCGATCATTGGATCATTTGTCACATACAGCGGCGTTCCCATCATCAACATGGAGTCATCTCTCTACCATCCGAATCAGGCTCTGGCCGATATCATGACCATCATGGAAAACTGCGGAACAGATGTGAGGGGGCTTCCCGTGACCCTCACCTGGGCGAACCACCCGAACCCCCTTCCCATGGCGGTTCCCAACTCCTTCCTTCTGACAACTGCCCTGTTCGGTATGGATGTGCGCTTTGTCCGGCCGGAAGGGTACGATCTCGATCCCATGGTCATGGAAAGGGCGGAAAAGTTGTGCAGTGATGCTGGCGGCAGGCTTACGGTTACCGATAATGTTGAGGAAGGCTATGGAGGGTCCAGGATTGTCTATGCCAAGAGCTGGGGTAGTCTCGACTATTACGGGAACAGGAACGAAGAGAAGAAGCACCGAAAGAAGCTGACACACTGGATCGTAGACGATGAAAAGATGGCCTTCACCGACGGTGCGCTGTTCCTGCACTGCCTCCCGGTTCGCAGAAATGTGGTCGTTGCAGACTCCGTCATCGACAGTCCGAAATCGTTTGTGTACGATGAGGCGGAGAACAGGCTCCACGCACAGAAGGCAGTGCTGTACAGCATTCTTGGTGAATGAGGCCGTGGGGCCGGAAAGCCTCTGGGGTGAAATATGGAACAAGTCGGAATACTGAAACAGGCGCTTCCCTATATACGGCAGTACAAGAATCGGATTTTTGTGATCAAGATCGGCGGTGAACTCATACAGGACGTTGCCGGTCTTGACGATATGGCCCAGGACATATCACTGCTCTATCAGATCGGCATCAGGGTGATGCTCGTCCACGGAGGCGGCCCACAGGCCACCGCGCTTTCGCGCAAGCTTGGAATTGCACCAAAGATCGTCGAGGGAAGGCGTGTGACGGACGAAGAAACCCTCGAAGTGACAAAGATGATATTCGCCGGTAAGATCAATCACGAAATCCTGACCATGCTGAGGAAGCATGGCGCCAAGTCGGTGGGTCTCTCGGGAATAGACGGTGACGTGGTGATCGCGAAGCGGCGCAAGCCGGTCGAGTATGTGAACAGGGAAACCGGTGAGGTCGAAAGCATTGATTATGGCCATGTGGGTGATATCATGAAGATCAATACAGAGCTCCTGGAGATCCTCCTCGAGAAGAGCTATGTACCGGTTATATCCTCTCTGGCCGACGATGGTGAAGGGCATATCCTGAATATCAACGCCGACACGGTGGCTTCCCGTATCGCCGCTGCCGTGCATGCCTACAAGTACATCACCATGACCAATGTGAGCGGTATACTGCAGGACATCAAGGACCCGGAGAGCACTATATCCTACGTTTCACAGAAGGATGCAAAGAAGCTCATTGAGAACGGAACCATTCAGGGCGGAATGGCTCCCAAGGTCAGGGAGTGTGTCTACGCGGTGGAGCACGGAGTGAAGCGTGTGCACATACTCAATGGCCTGGAGAAGAATTCACTTCTCGTAGAGATGTTTACGAGCACCGGCGGCGGTACGATGATTCTGAGTGAGGATGAGATCGAGGAGTATATCAGCTCAGGATTCTAAGCTTGTATCCGTCGGACAGGAATAAGGAGTGTAGTGTGGCGCTCAGGGACGGAAGACTGAAAAAGGGACTGCACGGGGCCTTTCTCAGGGTGAACCAGTCGATTGATGTGGACAGGAAGCTGTACAGAGAGGATCTTCGAGGTTCAGCTGCATATGCAAGGGCCCTCCGGAAGAGGGGCATACTGACAGCGGACGAGCTGCGGTTGATTTCCGAGGGCCTCACATCGATTGAGGCTGAGATTGAGAAGGGAACATTCGAGTTCAGGGAAGAAGATGAAGACATACACATGAATATAGAGAGGCGGCTCCAGGAGCTGATCGGAGACGCAGCTCACAAGCTTCATACGGGCCGGAGCAGGAATGAACAGGTGGTGCTCGATGAGCGGCTCTACATCATGGATTCGGTGGAAACCCTGAAGGAGAGGCTCGATACCCTTTTCAGGGCACTTGTGGAGAAGGCCAAGCTTCACCTTACCACCATTGTACCGTCATATACACATATGCGGCAGGCCCAGGCGGTAAGCCTTGCGCATCTCTTCCTGGCATACTATCATGCTCTCAAACGGGACAGGGACCGTCTTGTTGATTTTGAGAAACGGCTCAAGGTACTTCCTCTCGGCTCGGGAGCGGTGGCGGGTTCGTCAATCGGAATAGACAGGGATTTTCTAAAAAAGACTCTTGGTTTTAAAAGCCTCTCAAGAAACTCGATAGATGCCATTTCAACGCGCGACTTTATGATTGAGTTTCAGTACATTTGTGTTTCCCTTTTCCTCACGCTCTCACGCATGGCCGAGGACATCATCATCTTCTCCTCTGAGGAGTTCGGTTTCTACACACTGCCCGACGAGTTGAGCACGACCTCCTCTCTCATGCCGCAGAAAAAAAATCCGGACTCCCTAGAGCTTATCAGGGGCAAGACGTCACGGATCATAGGAAACCTTCTTGCGATCATCACGCTCGTGAAAGGTACTCCCTATACCTATAACAGAGACTTTCAGGAAGACAAGGAGGGACTCTTCGATACGGCGGAGAGCTGCAGCGATGCCCTTGACCTCATGAGCGAAGTTATGAGGGGAATGGGCGTCAATGAGAAGAGCGTCAACAGGGCGCTTGAAAGTTCGAAGGGGGCCCTCTTCGCAACCGACGTGGCGGATTATCTTGTGGAAAAGGGGCTCCCCTTCAGGGAGGCCCATGCCGTTGTGGGAAGTATTGTACGGCACGCCGATGAGAACAACCTCAAATTTGGGGACATATCACTTGATTCCTATAAAACCTTCAGCCCTCTCTTCAATGAGGATGTGTACGACCTGTTCGATTACATCCGCTCGGTGAACAGCCATGACGTGATCGGCGGAACAGCATTGAAGCGCGTGGCAGAGGAAATCAAACGAATTGAGGAAGAACTGAAAAAATAGGATTGCCTGCATATTCTGCCCCAGCGTGCATCTCAATCCCACCCCCTGAAACATGGATAACCGTGTTATATTATATTTATGTCAATGAAATAGACCCATTTGTTCGATAATGATAGTGGACGGAACATGCGGTTTGCCAGTGAGAGCGTGATGGAGAAGAAGCGTTTTAATATTCTAAGGCGGCTGATACCCTTTCTCATTCTCCTGAGCGGTCTGCTCTTTCCCTCGTGCGGTTTTATTGGCCTGCTCTTCGACGGCAAGGGCGATGGTGAAAACAGTAAACTCTATACACTGCAGATGAGCTATAATTATTGGGGCTTTCCTGATAATATTTCTAGGTTCAGCCCGCTGGTTTTCCTGTTCATACCGCTCAATGATGAGAATGCCTTTGAGGAAAATAGCTTCGACAATGCCTTCTATGTTCCCACCTTTATTCCAGAAGGCGTTGTCATCGTTGAGGGATTGGAAAAGGGGCCTTATGCGGTTCTGGGATACATCGATGAACAGCCTTTCGGTTTTCCGGATGGGCAGCTCAATATGAACGAGGTATACGCATTTTATAACATGAGGGATTTTGTAGGTTCGGTTCCTTACCCGGATTACATCATGGTCGACTCATCACTTGAAACATGGACACCCCACTTCGAGTTAAATGATTCTTTCTTCATGGATGGGTTTGTTGTGCTCTCGCCAAGGGAGGGAGATACTGTGTATGGAGAAGGTTCGGGCTATATACATGTTGCTGGACTCAATTTTGAACCAATGATTCGTACCATAGAG
>JAGLSF010000192.1 GCA_023136305.1 Spirochaetota bacterium | reverse complement strand
TCGCGGCGCATGGGTCTCAGGCGGTATCGAATGGAATTTCCCCAACGGACATACAGTGACAACCACCTCCCCAATCGACTATGCCATCCGTAAGAATGATGACGACAGCAGGTCAGTGGTCATCGGCGATATTGAGAGGGTTTCGAGGATGCGATGGTCGGTGACGATCACCCTGTACCCAGGGTCAGCGTTCTTCGAAACTGAAATGCGCCTCTTCAACCGAACATATCTACCGAACCGGTTCTGGTACTGGGCGAATTCGGCAGCTCCGGCAAGCCCCGGACTCGAGTTCATCACAACGGCATCCAAGGTGATGACCCTTCAGGATGTGATGGACTATCCCATGCACGAAGGGGTGAACATTCGGTGGGACAGGAACCACATGGAGGCACAGGATCTCTTCAGCCTGAACTCTCTCCAGGATTTTGTCGCCTGGTATAACCACGACCTGGAACGGGGCCTCATCAACTATGCCGATCGTACGGATGCGCCCGGCAAGAAGTTCTTCACCTGGGGCAACAGTGATGCGGGGAAAATCTGGACCGAGCTTCTCACCGAGGAGGACGGACCCTATTCTGAGATGCAGAGCGGACGCCTTCTCACCATGCGAATATGGGAGATGATGTCGCCCTGCAGTGTGGAGACCTGGAAAGAGGCATGGTACCCGATCAGAAAAATCGGTACGCCGGTTTTTGCAAACCGGGAGGCTGCCTTCTCGCTGCACATCGCAAAAGATTTGCTGCGGCTCGGCGTTCATGTAAACACCCCGCAGACAGGAGCGCAGTTGTCCATATACACAGAAGACGGCCCTCTCTGGAGCGACAGGATTGATCTCAACCCGGAAAAGCCATACATACATGAGCTCTCACCGGGTAAGGTACTCACGGGAAAAAAGGCGCTGGTGGTCGAGCTGAAAGACAGTGATGGGATGCAGATTGCAAAATATGAACAAAACCCCCTTCACGGACCCGAGCGTGAAATAAAGGGTTATATAAAGATCGAACCGGAGACGCATGGGCCGACCCCGGAAGAGCTCTGGAAAGGGGGGATCGATTTCGAAAAGACCGGGGACTTTACCATTGCCGAGGAGCAGTATGAAAGAGCCATTGAGCAGGACGCCGGCTACAGCCCGGCCCACCGATCGCTCGGCATACTCCACCTGCGCCGGGGAAACTTCGAGAGGGCGCTGATTGAGCTCAAAACTGCCCTTGATCGAAACCCGGGCGATGACGGGGCCACTTTTTATCTCGGTACATGTCTCATGGACATGGAACGGTACGATGAGGCAATTGAAGCGTTCCTTACACTCTCGAGGAGCAGCAGCTTTGGTGCGGCCAGTGCCCATGCGCTCGGCGGCCTTTATTTGGGGAAGGGAGATATTGCGCATGCCATCGTTCAGCTGAAGAAAGCGCATCGCAAAAACGTTGAAAACACTGACACCCTGGCCCTGATGGCCTGTACATACAGGAAGAAGGGTGATCCTGAAAAAGCGCGCGTACAGGTTGAGCGTGCGCTCCGGAGGGACCCCCTGAACTTCATTGCCCTGTTTGAGGATTATGTACTGGCAACAGACGGGCAAGGTGATGCTAGGGGCACACAAAAGGAGGACAGGCTGAGAAGCACCCTCAGGGATGAGCAGCAATCCTATCTGGAACTGGCAGCCGATTATGCCCGCTTCGGACTCTTTGAGGAGGCGGCAGGGGTACTGACCTTTTTTCTCGAGCATCAGGGCGAGCCCGAAGGTATCAGCCCAATCCTGCTCTTCCACCTCGGGTATTATCAGGAGAAACTGGGAAGCCTAGGGGCAGCACGGAAGAGCATAGAGAGGGGAACAAAGTTGAACCACTCATTTGTATTTCCCCACCGTGTGGAGTCGGAAAAGGTATTGCGCCGTGTACTGGAGCTCATCCCCCGAAATGGAAAAGCAGCATACTACCTCGGCAACCTTCTCTGTGCAAAAGACCGCAGGCTGGAAGCATTCGAGCTCTGGGAATTGGCGGTGAAGAGTGAAAAGGATTTATCTGTCATTCACAGGAATCTGGGCCGTTCCTACAGGAAGGTCCTTGGCGACCCGGACCGTGCCGCTGCAGCGTACGAAAAGGCGCTGCGCTGTGATCCGGGAGATTACAAGCTCTACTATGAGCTTGACAAATTGTACTCAAAGCTCGGTGTACAGGAGAAACGCAAGAAACTTATTCAGCGCATTCCGGATGAACTTAAAAAAATCGACATGATTGCAGAGAGGATCGCCCATTATTACACCGACCTGGGCGCGTATGACCGCGCGCTCGACATCCTCGGCAGGACACAGTTTTTCCCATGGGAGTTCTACACGGAGGGGCGGAACCTTTACGAAGAGACGACCATTGGGAAGGGCATTGCACTCATGGAAAAGGGTGCATACAATGATGCAATAGAGAGCTTCAATAATTTTATGAGATATCCACGCAATATGGGCGTAGGTGAACCGCACAGAAGGAGACATGCAGAACCACTGTACCGGATCGGGCTGGTATACGAGAAGCTGGGGAAGCCAAAGGAGGCGTCGAAGTTCTGGGAGGAGGCGGTTCAGGAAAAACATGCGGAGGGTGACGTGCTGCGTTACTATCAGGCACGATCGCTTCAGAAGCTGGGGAAAAAACAGGAGGCGTCTGCATATTTGGATGCGCTGAAAGGGGTTGCTGAAAGAAATTTGATTGATAAAACAGGTAAGGAAGAGGATAATCTCTATCTACTTGGACTTGTCTTCAAAGGTAAAGGTGACACCATACAGGCGATGGGACACTTCAAGCGGGCAATTGCGATCAACGCCTCGATGCGAAGGTGCTCCTGGGAAACCCAAGGCCGGTCCGGAGAGTAGTAGTATGCTTCACTGTGTATTGGTAAAACATTTCAATTCCATTTCAAAGGAGAGTTGAACATGATCAAAGTTCTTTACGTCGGTGATGCAGCAGGTGTACTGGGGCCTAACTACATTGCATCCCCTTTCAATGTGGAAAACAAGGGATTCAGTATTCACATATGGTGTCAGCCGGTTCTCGATGCGCTGAACAGCGACCCCGACATTGAGGTAAAGCATCTCACCAACTGGGATGCATACAGGGATTTCCCCAGAAGCCCCGAAGATTTCGCCGAATACGACGTGGTGTTTCTCAGTGATGTGGAGAGCGAGGTGCTGCTTCTCTATCCCGAGTGGACGCAGGCTCCCATGGGACCCAACCGGCTCAGATCCCTCAGGGACTATGTGGAAAAGGGCGGGAGCTTTGGCATGATAGGCGGATGGTCGTCTTTCAGCGGTCGATTCGGCACAGCGGCCTATCAGGGCACACCGGTTGAAGAGGCGCTGCCGGTCAACTGCATCCCGGCTGGAGACGACAGGGTGGAGACCCCCGAGGGCACGTGGATCGAGGCCCTTGACACGAATCACCCGATTATGAAGGGAATACCATGGGATGATTGCCCCTGTTTCCTCGGGTACAACCGTATTATCTCCAAGAAGGGCGCAAAGGTTCTTGCACGTACAAAAGGTTCGAACGATCCCTTCATCGTCACCTGGAAATTCGGCAAGGGCAAGAGCATGGCATTTGCATCGGATATCTCGCCACACTGGGCCATTGCGTTCCAGAAGTGGGACCATTACGGCCAGTTTTTCATCCAAACCGTCAAATGGATGGCAGAGAAATAAGAGAAGAGCAATACAAAAACAATGAATGCGAGGGGAGAGTAGGCATATGAACGATCGAATCGGTATTGGTATAATCGGCGCAGGATTCATGGGCATGCTGCATGCGCGGGTATTTTCACAGCTCCCCGACGCGTACGTGCCGGCACTCGCTGATCCAGCATTGAAGAGCGCACCCTCGCTTCCCGATCAGAAAGAAAAGCCCGACCTGTGTAAAGACTGTAGGGAGATCCTGTCTCGAGCAGATGTGGATGCCGTCGTCATTGCAACACCTGAGGACCTGCACCGGGAGGCAGTAGAGGAAGCTGCTTCCGCAGGGAAGCACATACTCCTCGAGAAGCCCATTGCCACCACCCTTGAAGACGCAGATGCCATAATTGACGCCTCTTCAAGAGGAGGGGTAAAACTCATGATGGCCCACATACTCCGTTTCGACACCCGCTACGCCCAGATCAAGGCGGCCGCCCAAGAGGGAACCATCGGCAAACCCCTCGTCTGCTATGCGAGGAGGAATGCACCGATTCAGGAGGCACGCAGGCTTGGCGGCCGTGTCGAAGTGGAGGATTATATCTCAGTGCACGATCTTGATCAGGCCTTCTGGTTTTTCGATGATGACGCAGTGCGCGTCAGCGCAGAGATTGTGGAAGGTCCGGTCATGGAAGAGCTCGGTGTGCACGATTTCATCTGGATCACCGTGCGGTTCAAGGGGGGTGGACTTGCCGTAATCGAGACAGGATGGGGCCTGTCAGAGAGTATGGTCCAGTGGAAGAGGCCCGAAACCTGGGGCGGCTTTGGGGACGTGTGCCTCCAGCTCATCGGTGAACGGGGTTCGCTCTATCTGAACTACCGTCCCATGTGTCTGAGTGCTGTTGATGAGGAGGGATGGAAATTTCCCGACACCCTTCACTGGCCGCAGCTTCACGGCGAAGTCGTTGGTGCGGTCCTCGAGGAGGACCGCTACTTCCTGAAAGTCGTACGGGGTGAACGGGAGATCATCAGCAGTGG
>JAGLSF010000191.1 GCA_023136305.1 Spirochaetota bacterium | reverse complement strand
GCGATCAATGCAGCCATGAAGAAGGCAGCCGACGGACCGATGAAGGGCATACTGCAGTACTGCGATGATCCCATCGTGAGTTCGGATGTTGTGGCGAATCCGTACTCTTCAATCTTTGATTCACTTGTGACCATGACGGTTGGGAAAAAGCTTGTTAAACTCGTCTCCTGGTACGATAACGAGTGGGGATACTCCAACAGGGTTGTTGATCTTATCGGTAAGCTTTTCTAACGCAGGAGATCATGCTCATGATCAACAAGAAGAGTATTCGGGATGCAGAGCTTTCCGGACAACGGGTAATCATGCGGGTCGATTTCAACGTTCCCCTCGATAAGGAGGTAAACATAACCGATGATACTCGGATTCGGGCCGCACTCCCGAGCATCGAACACATCTTGAAGCAGAATACCAAGCTTATCCTCATGAGCCATCTCGGGAGGCCCAAAGGACAGGTCTCCGAAGAGCTTCGTCTCACTCCGGTGGGTAAACGGCTTTCAGAGCTCCTGAGTAAAGAGGTCATTATCACCAGGGACAGCATCGGTGAAGAGACCAAAAAGATCATCTCGGGCATGCAGACTGGTGATGTTGCTCTCCTCGAAAATCTTAGATTTTACAAGGAGGAGGAGAACAACGATGATGGATTCGCCAAGGCTCTCGCTGAGTACGCGGATGTATATGTGAACGATGCCTTTGGTACGGCACACAGGGCCCATGCTTCAACTGAGGGCATTGCACATCATCTACTAGGCCTTGCAGGCTTTCTCATGGAGAAGGAGATCAGTTTCTTGGGAAAACTCCTGTACAATCCTGAAAAGCCATACGCAGCCATCATCGGTGGCGCCAAGGTTTCTACGAAGATTGGAGTGCTGGAGAAACTCCTCGAAAAGGTTGATGTACTCATTATCGGCGGCGGTATGAGTTACACCTTTCTCAAGGCAAAGGGGTTTGAGGTCGGTCATTCACTCATGGAGACCGAAAAGGTCAGCCTTGCCTTTGAGCTCATCAAGAAAGCGGATGAGAGGGAAGTAAAACTGCTCCTTCCTGATGATCATCTTGTTGCGGACAAGGTGGAGGAGACCGCCCGTGTGAAAACCGTTGATACCAACGCCATTCCGCCCGATATGATTGGAGTCGATATTGGCCCAAAGACTGTCCGGGCTTACAAAAAGGAGATCAAACAGGCCAAAACAGTCCTGTGGAATGGCCCCATGGGTATTTTTGAAATCGAAAAGTTCGCCAGGGGTACCAATCAGATCGCCAACGTTCTGGCCTCGAGTAAGGCCACGACCGTCGTCGGCGGTGGTGATTCTGTTGCTGCTGTGAACAAGTTCAAACTTGCTGAGAGCATCAGCCATGTGTCTACAGGCGGCGGTGCGTCACTCGAATTCCTGGAGGGAAAGGATCTTCCGGGTATACAGGCCCTGGCAGACAAATAATCTCCCCAATAGCGAAGGGTTGAATAGCAGGCAACACAGTCCTTCCGGTCCAAACCGGTGAGGACTGTGTTTTTTCAGAAAGAAAGGATGATAAGATGAGAAGAGCACTCATTGCTGCAAACTGGAAGATGTTTCTGAATAGAGAATCCGGCACCCAGTTGGCGATGGCCCTGGCGAAGAAAACTGCTGATGTCGAGGATAGGGACATACTCATATGCCCCGCTGCGCCTCTCCTCAGCGATGTATCGGCGGCCATTCAGGGCAGCCGGATTCAACTTGGCGGTCAGAACATGTACTTCGAAAAGGAGGGGGCATTTACGGGGGAGGTGTCAGCAGACATGCTCCTCTCTGTGGGGTGTACCCACGTGCTGCTCGGACACAGCGAACGGAGGCATGTTTTCGGTGAAGATGATACGCTCATCAACAAAAAAGTGTTGTTCGCACTCGAGTCGGGTCTGAAACCAGTTCTCTGTGTCGGTGAACTTCTCGAAGAACGGGAAGCGGGAAACACGGAAAAGGTGGTTCACCGCCAGGTGGTGAAGGGTTTGGAAAATGTTGACGCTCTCGCCCAGATAACCATTGCCTATGAACCTGTCTGGGCCATAGGTACCGGTAAAACTGCAACACCGGAAGATGCGGAAACCGTACAGGCTTATATCCGAAAGACAGTTGCCGACATCTACAGCACGGATATCGCGGACAACCTGCGTATACTGTACGGGGGCTCTGTGAAGCCTGACAACATAGGCGGTCTCATGGCAAAGGGCAATGTCGATGGTGCACTTGTTGGGGGGGCATCTCTAAAGGCAGATTCCTTTTATGATATTATACGTTTTACATGAGCCATCCTCGCATTGACACTCATTTGCTGTACATTTTCGTAAAAAAATAGTAAGTTATATTGGTTTAGTGACTCATATACTCACAGATTGAAAGGCATCATCTATGATTATTGCACTCACCGCACTCTTTTTTGTCGTTGCGGTCCTCATGATGATTATCATACTTATCCAGCCTGGAAGCGGCGGTGGTCTCGGTTTTCTCGGGGGGGGAAGCCAGTCAGCCTTTGGTACACAAACGGGTAACGTCATGACAAAACTGACGACTGTCCTTGCCGCACTCTTCTTCATTACGGCCTTTACGCTGGGCTATCTCAATGCACGAACGTCGAGGGTTGATACGAAGGAGATACAGCAAATGCAGGAAGCGGCTGAGCAGCTTCCTGCCGAAGAGGCCGGCGAGGCGGGATTCGGCGAGGAGATCGGCGTCGACATTTCAGAAACCAACGAGTAATAGGTTTAGTTGCATCTCTCTCTTCTATACTTAAAAACAGGTTTTCAGCACCTCTTTCCGTATATCATCCGGCAGGAAGGAGTGCGATACTGCCTCCCTGTTTATCTTCGTAAAATCATCACTCTCCAATCCGTAATACCTGGCACAGATCTCATATTCATGCACAAGGTCTATGTTCATAAGCCGGGGATCATCCGAGTTGATTGAGAGGGGGATTCCTCTCCTGTAGAACAGAGGCAGCGGATGTTCCTCGATGGATGACACCGAGTGTGTGAGCCAGTTGGATGTGGGACAGAGCTCGAGCATAATTCCAGAGTCCCGCATCCTGTTCAACAGGGAATCATCGCCCGCGGCCTGTATACCGTGCCCTATTCGCCGGGGTTTGTAAAGATCCATTGATTTCTTCACGCATCGAGCATCGGTGTTTTCACCTGTGTGGACGGTGATGCCGAGCCCTGCAGAAGCAGCTCTGTTGATGAGCGGCACAAACTTCTCATGCGTAATCTTCAATTCGTCATCCGCGAGGTCGAAACCGCATATCCTTTCCGAATGTTTGTACCTTCCCCGGGCATAACGTATGATGTCCTCGGTTGCTCGATGGTTGACGCTGTAGTCGAAGGGTCGGGGAACAATGCCGATGAGGCCGACTTGTATGGGGTATTTCTCCATACCCTGGTCAACGCCGTCGAGTACGGCTTCGATGATCTCATCGTTACCCAGGTCATTCTTGCCGGCTGAGATAAAAGGTGGAGCGAAACGAAGCTCCAGGAGCTTGACACCGTCCCGGAAGGCATCCTCCACATTCTCAAAGGCAACCCGCTTGATTGCGTCGTAGGAGCAGAGTACCTTCTGTGTGATCGAGAAGCTCTGCAGCACCTCCTGCAGATTGCTCATGGGTTCCCCTATGGTTGCTCTTTCGGCCAACTCTTCATCGGAACATCCGAGGTCCAGGTTGTGGTGAGCGGCGAGCTCGGCTATCGTTTCGAGCCGAACGCTTCCATCAAGGTGCCTGTGAAGCTCACATTTTGGAAGTGCACGAATAGCATTGCGGGTCAGCATGTGTAATAACCTCATCGCTTCATGAAAGTGATGTACAACCAAAACTCGGTTTCATTATATTAGAGTTCATGGCTGCCGACATGGTTTTTTTCCTAGTAATTATTATACTTGGCTTCACTGTTGTCATCCTCTTCCTGCAGAGAATACATCGAAGCAGAAAGGATGATCACGCCTTCATCTTGCTTCAGAACCAGATCAATGAGGTAAATAAGACACTGGGTGAAAACCTGAGCAGCACGCAGGAGGCACTACAGCGGCAGTTCAGCCAGAGTTCCCGAATCATTCAGGAAGTGACTGAGAAGCTGACAAAGCTCGACGAGACAAACAAGCAGGTCGTTGGTTTTGCGGAGCAGCTCAAAAGTCTGGAAAATGTGCTTACCAACCCGAAACAGCGCGGTATACTGGGCGAGTACTTTCTGGAAACCCTGCTGAAAAATGTACTTCCGCCGGCAGCCTATCAGATGCAGTACCGGTTCAAAGATGGTGAAGCCGTTGACGCGGTCATCTTCGTCGAGGACCGAATCATACCAGTGGATTCGAAATTCTCTCTGGAAAACTACAACAGGCTCGTCGAGGAGCAGGACCCTGCAGCCAGGGACCGGCTCGAGAAACAGTTCAAGCAGGATGTAAAGAACCGTATCGATGAAACGGCGAAGTATATACGGCCGGATGAGAAGACCATGGATTTTGCATTCATGTTCATTCCCTCTGAAGGCATATACTATGATTTACTTATAAACCGAATAGGCACCATCAAGGCACAGACCCGCGACCTGATCGAGTATGCCTTCAAGGATAAACATGTCATCATTGTCTCTCCCACATCGTTCTTTGCCTATCTCCAGACCGTTCTGCAGGGATTGCGGGCGCTTCAGATCGAGCAATCGGCGCAGAAGATCAGAGAGCGTGTGGAACGATTACAGAA
>JAGLSF010000190.1 GCA_023136305.1 Spirochaetota bacterium | reverse complement strand
AAGATGGGCAGCTTCTGTCCCCTGATCAGTGTGTTCATGCCGTCGAGCACCGAAATGCCCGTCTGTATGAAATCGCGCGGGTATTCACGTGCTGTGGGGTTGATAGGTTTGCCGACCACATCGAGCAGCATCGTACCCCGCACGGGAGGTCCTCCGTCTATGGGATGCCCGAGCCCGTTGAATACCCGACCGAGCATCTCTCTGCTCACATCAATCCGAAGAGGTTCACCGGTGAACCGTACTCTCGTGTGCGGGATGGTGAGTCCCGCAGTTCCCTCAAAAACCTGAGCAACCACTACCTCAGTGGACGTCTCGAGCACTATGCCAAATCGAAGCTTCCCCTCCCTGTCGACGCATTCGATGAGCTCCCGGTACCCCACGGGATGGGTTTTGTGGATAAAAACAAGAGGGCCGTCTATCTTCTGTACACCTATATACTCCCTGCCCCTTCTGAGCTCATTCTGCAGCCGCTCAATATCCGAAGACTCAGACATATATATTCTCCAGTTGGTCCATTGAGCGCTCCAGCCGCCCTTCGATTTTACTCAATGCAGACAGGTCGTCATTGGGAACGCTGAACTTCATCTTTAAGATGTCTTGATACACCTTGAGTTTCTTGAGCTTTACCAGGGTAACTCCCCTTTTAATCGCTGTACTGCCCCTCCGCCAGTAGGTGATTATGATGTGAAGCATCCGTACCTGTTTTTCAATGGTTGAGTACCGGTCGATATCATCGAATGCATTCTGCTGCAGAAAAGCCTCCTTGAACAGTTTGCAGACATCGAGTATGAATCGCTGACTGTCGGGGAGCGCATCAGGACCAACCAGCTTGACAACCTGCTGGAGCTTCACCTCCCTGAGCAGAAGGTCCATGATTTCCCTGCGGTCTTTGATCCATTCGATACTGATATTCTGCTCCCACCAGCCGCTGATTTCCAGGAGATACTCGCTGTAGCTGTCAAGCCAGGATATGGATGGATAATGGCGTGCGTTTGCGAGTCCCCTGTCAAGTGCCCAGAAACAGCGTACGAAACGTTTTGTGTGCTGGGTTACGGGTTCCGAGAAATCGCCGCCCGGTGGTGAAACTGCACCGATGATGCTCACCGAGCCGATGCTTCCCGCCTCGGTCTCAACGTAGCCAGCCCGTTCATAGAACTCGGCGATCCTTGTGGGGAGATAGGCGGGAAACCCTTCTTCGGCGGGCATCTCCTCCATTCTCCCGGACAGCTCCCTGAGAGCCTCGGCCCATCGTGAGGTCGAATCTGCCATAATCGCCACATGAAAGCCCTGATCGCGGAAGTACTCTGCAATGGTCGCCCCCGTGTATATACTAGCCTCACGCGCTGATACTGGCATGTTGGATGTGTTGGCAATGAGTACGGTGCGCTCCATGAGTGACTTCCCGGTACGGGGATCGACAAGTTCGGGAAATGCGGTAAGCACATCGGTCATTTCATTTCCCCGTTCACCACAGCCGATGTACACGATGATGTCGGCATCACACCACTTGGCAACAGCCTGCTGGGTCATTGTTTTTCCTGTTCCAAAACCACCTGGTATTGCAACCGTACCTCCCCTGGCAACCGGGAACAACGTGTCGATAACACGTTGTCCTGTAATGAGGGGAATCTCGAGGGGGAGCCGACGGGTTATGGGTCTGGGATGCCGAATGGGCCAACGATGCATAAGATACAGTGGAGTGATGCCTTCCTCTGTCTCAACCTGGGCAATCGGTTCATCGACCCTGTATTCACCGGGAGATGCAATAGATTGGAGCAATCCGGAAGTACCCGGCGGTACGAGTATCTTCTGTTCGATTCGCTCAGTTTCACGGACAGTACCGATGCTGACACCACCTGAAACCTGATCTCCCTCATGCAGGAGCGGTTTGAAAGTCCAGTGCGTATCACGGTTCAGGGAAGCTACTCGTATCCCTCGGTCGATATAATGCTCAGACAACTTTCTGATTTCTACGAGCGGCCTCTGTATACCATCGTATATGTTTCCGATGAGTCCGGGGCCGAGCTCAACGGATAGGGGCATACCCGAACCATAGATCGGATCAAGCGGTGCAATACCAGTCGTGTCTTCATAGACCTGTATCACAGCGCGCTCACCCTCGAGCTTGATGATTTCACCGACGAGGTATTCATCTCCAACCATGACGAGTTCGAGCATCATGCCGTCGCGGACACCAAGCGCCTCGATCACCGGCCCGTACACCCGGCCAACCTGTCCTATAACCTGTTTTACACTCTGACCCAATTACCTACCCCTTAATCTGCATTCCACACATCGTGAGTGCTCGTGAAAGTTTTCAGTCTCCAAACAGCCTCTCATGTATGTACTGCCTGATCTCTTCTGATTTCCGTATGAGCCGCGTATCTATCCGATTATCGTAGGCAGTTCTGTTGTCCTCAGAGGTGAGCACAACACCCTGTTTTCTCAGTGGAGGTTCTCCTGAGAGCGTCAGCCGAACATTCTTGCCGGTGACTTTTTTTACTCTTTTTTCAGCCTCAACGAGAAGCTCCCTGGTAATCATGCTGCGTTCATGTTCAGAAGCATTTACACGCGCTGCCGAGACATCAAGCCCCACGGCAGCTTCGACAATGTAACCACTCAGTACCTCCCGGTAGCCGTCGGTATCTGCAAGCATCTCGAGTTTGGAAACTGCCCTGTGCAGAACTTCTCTGTGCATATCCTCCTGAATATTCATGGATCTACGTTTTGCTTCAACAGCGACACCCGAAAGAGCCTGTTGCCGTATCTTCTCCGCCTGCGCCTCTGCCCTTTTCGCCGCCTCGTTAAGTATGGATTCGACCTGTTGTTCTGTATACAGAATTTTTCTTTCCGCCTCTTTCTGGGCCCCGGCAATCACCTTATCCGCCTCCTGCTGAGCCTCCTGTTCCATACCGGACACAAGGGCTTCCATACTGTTACCAGTATCCTCGTTTACACGCATATTCCCGGACACTTTCTCCTCCGATGCACCGCTGTGTTCATCCATTCGGGCCATATCTTACTCTACAACTTAATGCCAATGGCAGTATTGACCATTTCGCGGATTCCAGGGCGCCCCTCCTTCGGACCTTCGCGATCTGGAATCTCCAGGATGAGGGGGAACCTCTCAGAAAAGAGGTAGCGTTCGATGTCCGGTCTGATGTGGTCTGCGATTTTTTCAGTGATGATGAGAATACCTATATCCCGTTCAGCGATTGCCTGCCGGAAAGCCTCCTCAGCCGATGCCCTGTCACGTACAACAGTCCCCCTGACACCAACCATGCCGAATCCGAGCACCGTATCTTCGTCACCGATAACGTAGTACCTCATCTGCCGGCTACACCTTACCGAGTATCATGAGCGCTGTGATGAACCCGAAGATGACAAGCCCTTCAGCGAGTGCAACAAATATGAGCGCCTGGCCTGCCACCTCAGGCTTCTCCGCAACAGCGCCCATCGCTGCAGCCCCCACATTGCCGATTGCAAGACCTGCGCCGAGTGCACCCAGTCCAAAGGCAATCGCCGCCGCAATAAAGGCAAACTTCGCGATGGTTGCCTCTTCAGGAGTGACCGCTGTCCGGGCAGCCGTGTCAGGGGTATCCTGTGCAAACAGCTTCACAGCGGAGATCATGCTCACAATGGCAAGAACGGAAACAAGTGCTACAATGCTCAGAATGATCTTCTTTCGTAATCTCAGTTTGCTGCTTTGCATTTATCCTTCCTCCTTTACTCTTCTCAGAGAAACAGGTGCGTATACATCACCGGACCCTCGCAGGAATTTCGTAAAAAACTCGTAATAGTGCAGTCTCAGGGACTGAATCCCTGCCGAGAGCCCCTCGAGGCCGATGACGAGCAGATTTCCCGTAATGAGTATCAGCACGGACCAAACCGTATAGGCACCCGAACTGCCCGAACCTGCCATACGGGCGAGTTCGAAGAATGCGGTCATGAGGCTCACATGGGCAATTCCCAGTCCTGCAACTCGAAGGAAGGAGAGCGTGTTGGACAGATAGCCGCTGAAAACCTCGAGCAGCTCCACGATTCCCACCATGATGAGGTTGAGCAGGCTGAAGATGCTGAATCCACCTCTGTGTTGAGCCCCCTGGGGGGCCTTCCTCCTGCCCGCGGCGCTGAAAATAGGATGCTTCAGGAAAAGCAGAACAGCGGGAATGCCCACAAGCAGCATGAGAGACCTTCCATCCGGTAACTGCCTGTACCCGTTTCTTATCAGGTAGTGGGCAGCATAAATACCTCCCGCATATATCCAGCCCCCGATGATACCGCCTTTATCGAGTATGAGATTCGCCCATTTTTTCGACTTCACCAGGTTGAGCCAGTTAAAAAGCAGACCAGTGCCTATAATAGCTATCCCGAAGTACACTGCTATGCTAAGTATATCGAAGAGGTCTCGGACGAGGGACTGGCCGTGCGGATTCCCGATAACCACACCGTGAAAATCAAACCACAACGGCGGCAACAGGCTCCTGCCGAAATAAGATCCGAAGAGAACACCAAAAGCGGCTGCAGAGAATCCGCACCAGGCGATGAGCCTCATAAGGTTTTGAGCGCTTTCCTTCTTCCCCTTTTTCTTGAAAAGGGCGGTACCAATAATACCAACCAGAGCAAGTATTAATCCCTGCCCCACATCGGCAAACATGAGTCCGAACATCACAAGGTATGCAAAGATCACAAAAAAAGTGGGATCGATTGTTCCATA
>JAGLSF010000019.1 GCA_023136305.1 Spirochaetota bacterium | reverse complement strand
ATGAGGCTGCGTTCTTCCTCACTCAGGTCCATTTTGGCAAGATGCAAACCTTCCGTGGCCAGCTGAACGCCGTGTTTGATCCGGCCGAAGGTATAGATCGGCTGTGTCAGGTCAAACATCACGGTTACAGGATCCTGCGCAAAGATATACGCACCGGGTGCAATGAGCGTATCCGGCCCAACCAGAAAACTCACCGTTGGAGATTTTGACTGCGCAAAATAGTGGGTCCAGTTGACACTGGCCGATAATCCGGGATAGTAGCCGGACTTTGCTGCCTTCACACCAGCCCTCGATGAATCCACGGCAATGAGCTTCGATTGCATGGCAGTACTGTTGCTCAATCCCAGAGCGATTGCCTCTTCGAGGTTAAGCTTAAGGGTTTCAGCCGAAAGGCTCTGCACGGCTGAAAAGAGAAACGCAACAGCGAAGAGCAATAGGAGTACGTTTACATGTCGATATGTGGGTCTCACCTTCATACACATGCTCCTTTCCCAATGCTTTCAAAAACGATCTAGGGCCATCCTGTTTCATTCTTTTTATACTCCAACACCTTCGAGAAACAACTGCATCACCATCTCTGTCTTTTTATGAGGATCGAAGGCGTCGTCCCCCTTGTGGAAGAACATCTGATCGATCACATTCATCACGATACCGTCAAAGGCCATGACAATGTCCATGGTTGCCATGTCTTCCCTGATATGGCCCTGCTTCTTTGCCTCTTCTACAAGCTGACACTCAAAGTCGAAAAGCTCCTTCTTACGTGCGATCATGCGTTCGAAGAGGCTGGTGTAATTACTGACAAGATTATAGTTGAGAATTGTTAAATAGATATTATAGAACTCGTTGTTCTCCGCAAAATATTGAAACATGAAGAGGACAATCCTTTCCAGGGTTTCCACTGCGGGCAGGTTTTCCGGAATCGCCTCTATCATACGGTATTTCAGGTCGTCGAGTACGTACATGAGCGTGCTGGAAATCAGGTCCTCCTTGTCCTTGAAGTACAGGTACAGGGTTCCCTTGGCGATGCCCGCTTCCTGCGCGATCTCGTCGAGAGCCGTCGGACTGTACCCCTTCTTTGAAAAAACCTTCAGTGCAGCCTGCATGATCAGCCGTCGCTTCTGCTCTTTCCTCTCAACATCCTCAGTCCGCGGCATCGAAGCATCCTCCATGTGGTCACTGTTTTAATAACTGACTGCTTAGTCATATGACTGAACAGTCAGTCATATTATAAAAGAAGCTGGTGTTGTGTCAAGGGGAATTACACATTTTTAAAAAATTAACAGGATGCATGCGCTGAAAACCCTGCTGAGTCAGGGCTTACAAAAGGAGGGATGACAGAGCAGCGGGGTTCCCGGTTTACGATAGACAAATTGTTTACTATTATTACTGTCTCTCACGGAGGGTGGCAACCATGCTCGATCTCTTTAAAACACCGAAACTCTACTTCTACCGGCTGGTGCTCTGCCTGGCACAGCCAATTTACATCAGAATCTTCAAACTCAGTGCCGTCGGCCTCGAGAATGTGCCGAAGGAGGGACCGTATCTCCTCATCGGCAATCACAGCCACAAACTCGACCCTTTCTTTATCGGGGCATTGATCAGGCGCCCTCTCTTTCAGATATCATCTAATGAATACTTCCGCATCCCCTTCATGCGCCGCTTTATGTGGGCCATGGGAGCCTTTCCCTTTGAGAAGTACGCGGTGGACCTCAAAGCAATCAGGTACGCAATCAGGCTCGTGAAAATTAATGGGCATCCGCTCGTCATATATCCGGAAGGGGGACGTAACTGGGACGGTAAGACCCTTCCCGTTCTCGAATCAACCGCAAGCATGATAAAGACTCTGAATGTACCGGTAGTGACTGTGGTATCCAAGGCTAACTACCTGGCCTGGCCGCGCTGGGCAAACAAACGGCGAAAGAGTCCGATTACCATACATTATGGAAAACCTGTCACCTTCGATAAAAGTTCGACTAAAGAAGAGATTGTAGACTGGATGCAGCGGGCCCTGGACCACAATGATAATTACATGACCATTGAAAAAATAGAGGGAAAAAATCCGGCAGAGGGACTCACACGACTGCTGTGGCGCTGCCCTGCCTGCAGAGCGCTCGAGGGACTGGTGGAAAGGAAGGGGAATGCTCTGACCTGCACCCAATGCGGCATGCAGTGGGAGGTCAACCTGCACTGTCACATGAGGGAGACAGGGACCGACGCCTGGAAACCGATCAAGGAATACGCTGACCTTATGATACGAGAGGAGGAGATCGTGCCCCTTGCACATGATACGGGCATACCCCTGGAAGACAATGAGCAGGTGTACCTTCAGTCAGGTGAAATCGCTCTGTACTATCAACCGAAATACCCGAAACTGAAGAAGGTGGATGATGGCAGGCTCTATCTCACCGACAGAGGCCTTGTCTTTGTGAAGAAGGGCGACAGCAAGAGCGTCAGGTACCGATTTGAGGATGTTCTGGGAAGATCCACAGAGAAGAATTACATTTTCCAGATAGGTACGAGAGACAAACAAATCGCCAGATTCGAAATGCCAAAGGAGAGCTGCCTCAAGTGGGAGCTCTACTATGATCATGTTCGAAAGAAGGGTGGTTTCAGAGCTGAAGATGATTGACCGGCAACACAGATCTACCGGCACTCCTTCCACGTATCGATCATGATTTGCACACTCTCCCATGGCGTGTCGGGGAAGGCCGCATCCACGAGCCTCTCACCCAAGAGCTCAACGCCGCGTGGTATATTGAAGCCCTCGATGAACGGCACGTGGTCTGGTGTCTCTCCACTCCAGCAGGCATGTATCCGTTCTAGTGAGGTCATGGATTCACTCCCCGTTCATTTTCGTTTTTCAAACATGAGAACAATGTACATCTGAATCATGCGCAGGGGAACAAAAGAAAGCTCCCACAGCATCCCTCCTGCAGGTCGAGACAGAAGATGATAAGCTGGGGGCTGAGAAGGCGGATTTGCACTTCACCACGTTTTAGTGTATGATACCACCTGATCCTAGATGAAGTGGTGGAGCAGCGCATGCAACCGAAAATTGGAATACTGTTCATGACATCGGGGTGGTTCAGGGACGTGGGGCTGCAGGACCCCAAGGCTAATATCACCGACGAAGTCGAACGCATGGGTGAGGAGATTATTAAAAAACTCTCAGGGTTTCTCGAGCCAGTGTATGGCGGCATACTCTTTTCTGAAAAGGAAGCCGTCAAAGCAGCCAGAACTATTCGAGAAAGCGATGTGGACGGGCTCATCATTGCACCACTCATGTGGTGCGAGGATCAGATTCTCAGAGCTGCCCTGAAGCAGCTTCCAAAGCTGCCCACTCTATTGTGTACCTTCTTACCCTACAGGCATCTCAGCACATTCGTTGACTTTCAGGAGATGATCAAGGGGTCCGGGTCTGTGGGTACCCTGCAGGCTAGCGGTTTCCTGAAACGTGAAGGGTACAGGTACCGTTCTGTTTCAGGCTTCTATGGCGATGAAAATGTCTATGATGAAATCAGAGATCACTGCCTGGCGCTTGCAATAAGGCAGCAATTTCGCAATACACGCTGTGGGGTACTGCCCTTCCGCTGTGAGCAGATGTCGACCACCTATGTTGACGAGTTCAGTCTGCGGACGCTCTACGGAGTGGAGCTGCGCTACCTGGAGATTGCTGCATTCAAAGATGTGGCACAGTCCTATACACCGGCACAGACAGAGGTCTTTAAAGAGAAACTGGAGCATGAGGGCTTTGACATCGAAGTGGATGAGCGCAACCTCACTGAAGGCATCAAATACGCCCTGGCAATGGGGCATCTTGCGGAGAGCGAGGACCTCCACATCCTCGTCATGAATGACGTCATAGACGAGATGCATACGCAGCTCGGGCTTCGCCCCTGTCTTGTCAATCCGCACATGAGCAGGTCGGGTGTGGTTGTGGCCATGGAGGCCGACATTGCGGCGGGTGTCGCTATGCACGCGCTTCGGCTCTTCACCGGCCAATCACCCTTTTATACGGAGATCTTCACCGTCGATCTCGAGAAGAACTGCCTGCTTATGGGCCATGCCGGATACCATGACCCGGTCAATCGTGACCCGGCTCAGCCCCTGCAGGTGGTCCCGGACGTGGAATATGAAAACTCCGACCCCTTTACCGGCGCATGCGTGTACTTCAAATACAGGCCCGGCCCGGTCACTGTGGTCAACTCAGTGTACACCGGGGAGAGGCTCAGATGGAGCGTCTTCGAGGGGGAGTCACTCGCAGGGCCCATGAAGATGAACGGCAACTGCCATCTCTTCTGCAACATAGCTCTACCTGCCCCTGCATTCTACAGACGCATGCTGGATGCGGGTGTAAGCCAGCACTTTGTAGTTGTTTCCGGGCATATCAGGGGACGGCTGAAAACTCTGTGCGAGTGGCTGCAGATAGATTTTCTCGACATGACCGATTAGGTCTTCTGCAGTCTGCCACCTTACCGACTAGGCCCCTTGCAGCCTACCGCCACCAAGCAGATACCGCTTGTTCGTTACCTCTTCCAGAAAATCATGGTCATGTGAGATGATAATGTAGGAGAGATTGCTCTCTTTCAGTATATTGACAAACCGGTTTCGATGTTCCTCATCGAGTCCGATCACTGGTTCGTCCAGGAGAAGCACCTCCGGACGCATGGCAAGTACCGTACCAAGAGCAACGAGCCTCTTCTCCCCTCCTGATAGCTTGTAGGTGACCCTGTCCTCAAAACCTTCGAGCCCCAGCACGGCAAGTGTCTCTTTCACGATCCACAGCACGTCCTCCCTGCTCTTTCCGAGGTTGAAGGGACCGAATGCGATGTCCTCCGCAACAGTGGGGCTGAACAGCTGATCATCGGAATCCTGGAAGAGAAGACCAATCCTTCTGCGGACTTCATCGAAATCCTTCCTCACTCTCCGTTCCTCTCCGAACACTCTTAAGCTTCCTGAATAATGCATGAGAAGTCCCATGATGAGATGGAAGAGCGTTGTCTTTCCGCTTCCGTTCGCTCCCAGCAGCGACACATGTTCCCCCTTCTCGAGGATGAAATCGAGGTCCCGGAGCACCGGCCGTAAAGGAGCATATGCAAAACTCACCTGTTCCAACTCTATAAGGATATTGTTAGAAACCATTCCCATAATCCCATTCCTATGAGCATAAGAGACATGACCAGCAGAAAGGCAATGTCCCTGCGATGCATATGAAAATGATCGAGGAGATAAAACCTGCCCTGAAACCCCCTGCAGAGCATGGCATGATAGATCCGCTCGGATCGCTCAAAACTCCTGATCAGAAGCATACCGATGAGATAGCCGTATGAACGATAGGTGTGTATGTTTGTCCCGGGCTTAAACGCCCTGACCCTCATGGCATCACGAAGCCGGCGATACTCGACCCCGATCACATAGATGTACCTGTAGGAGAGAAAGAACAGATAGAGCAGCTTTTTTGGCAGACGAAAATGACTTAAGCCATGGGCCAGAGAGAACACCGTCGAGGTGCCAAGCAGGGAGATGACCAACAAGACGATAGCTGTGGATTTCAGCGATATGCTCAGGGCACGCTGCAGTCCCCCCAGACTTACGCTCAGACGACCAATGGTGTACACTGCCGTGCCGGGCATGCTCAGGGGAAGCGTGATCCACAGGAGCAGGATGAAGAGGAACAGCACCCTGAGCCTCGCTGCAACCAGTCCGACTTTCAGCCTGGCCACTGCAACAAGCACAATACCCAGGGCAAGAGCAGCGCAGGATACCGCAACACTTTCTGAGAGTGCAACAAGGAAGGCATAGGGTAATGCCAGGCAGAGCTTCACACGGGGGTCGAGTCTGTGAAGAGGTGAGCTACCTTCTGACAACTTTTCAGCAATCACAGCAGTACCGTCTACAGGGCTATGGGGAAACTGAAGTAACACGAATTAACATATTAGTAGCACGATGATCTGTCAACCCCTTTATGGTGACCCCGCCCGTGCTCAGCTGTTGCAGATTGGCCCTACCCGTACACACCCTGCCGATGAAACTTCATCTTTCTCTTTATCTTCCTGTAGAGGCGCGCAACTTGATAATAATTCTTCACATGAGTGTAGGTACTCTCCACATCGGCACGGTAGAGTTCAAGGAGGTTGGGGAAGAAGGGGGATGAAAAGAACTTATTCTGAAATCCTTCGGGACGCCTCTCGATGCCGTTTATCATCATATGATTCTGAACGAGGTAGAGGATTTCCTTCCTGTCCTCTTCATCGAACTGCCACCTGCGAAGCACTCTGTCAGCTATCTTCCTGCTCTCATTGGCGTGGTCAGGAAAGCGGAAACCGTTTCCACTGCTTATGGTCGTTGCCTTTCCCAGGTCGTGGAGCAGGATAGCCATCATCAGGTTCTTATTGGGCTCCTTCACACAGGCCAGACAGCGAAGTGTATGGGTAAAGGCGTTTCCCTCTGGATGATGGTCCTTGTCGTGATACACCTCCTTGAGGCGTGCAAGTTCGGGAAGGAGAGCTTCAAGAACCCCCCACTCGTCGAGTAGAGAAATCGCAGTCTCCGCGTGCTTCGAATTAACTGTGTCGACAAAGTCAGAGATCATCTCCACTTTGAGATTCTCATACACAGCTCTGTTCCCATGCTCCTCTATGAAGCTGCGCAGCTGATCATCAATAACGAACCCGGTTTCACTGAGGAGTTTTACTGTTTTGAGGGCTATGGTAGGATATCGCAGGGAAGCTTCAGCGGCATCTCCTACTGTCTGTATGACTCCTCTCTTCAGCTGTATATAGGAATCGAGGAAGTCATGAAACACTCCTCTCTGAATATTATAAAAAAAACTGTTGATGCGAAACAGCTCATGTCTGGCAGCAACTCGCAGGGCTTCCTTGGTCAAATCTACCATGCCCGGTATGTTGACCGCCTTTTCCACGGGATAATCACTGATAAAGAAACAGACGGGCAGGTGTTCGCGGTCCAGATAGGCGCTTTCACCGTATCCCTTTCTGAAATCTACATCGGAGAAGAGTTTTGAGAGCTGAAAAAGATCTGCGTTGGTGAGTATGTTTATCCGCTGCGGATTTCGCCTGAGCAGCATGTCACGTGCGGTTTCAGCGGAGTAAAAGGCCCAGAATCCGTGTTCGATGAGCTGAAGGGCGCACTGCTCCGAGCTGAAATCCATTGAAAAGACCGTCCTTTCTCCTGGCAGCATTTATGCCCTTGCGGTATCAATGCCTGAAATGCCGTATCCCGGTAAAGACCATCGCAATGCCGAGCTCGTTGCACGCCTCTATTGCATCCTCATCGCGAATGGACCCTCCCGGCTGTATAATCGCTCTTACACCATGCTCAGCTGCAAGCCGCACAGTATCGTCCTTGGGAAAAAAGGCATCCGATGCGAGAACCGAACCCTCAGCCGCGTCTCCTGCTTTATGAATGGCCATGAAGGTTGCATCAACCCTGCTCATCTGACCGGCACCCACGCCGACCGTCCGTGATCCCTGCGCAAGCACGATGGCATTGGACTTGACATGCTTCACGATCTTCCACGCAAAGAGTAGGGATTCCAGCTGCTCGGCGGTCACCTCTTTCTCGGTCACCACCTTCAGCTCTTCTCTCATGACATCCTTCAGGTCCCGCTCCTGCATGAGCACCCCGCCGATGATCCGTTTCATGTCGAAATCATACACCACATTCGCATCGATCTCCCCCGTCTGAAGAATGCGGATATTCTTTTTCTTCATCAATATATCAAGCGCCCCCTTCTTAAACCTTGGCGCAACCAGGCACTCAACGAAATCCGCCCTGGTTATGTGCCTGGCCGTGCTCCCGTCCACTGCACGGTTGCATCCGATGATGCTTCCGAAGGCGGATACTGGATCGCAAGCGTATGCATCTGCAAATGCCTGTTCAAGCGTTGCCGCTGTTGCAGCACCGCAGGGATTGGTATGTTTGATGATGCTGCAGGCTGGCGCTTCGAATTCCTTGACGATCTCAAAGGCTGCCTCGATATCGAGGATGTTGTTGAAGGACAACTCCTTACCGTGAAGCTTCTGTGCGTTGGAGACACCGCGCACCTGAATATCGGGATTGGTATAGAAGGCTGCTGACTGCGTCGGGTTTTCACCGTAGCGCAGGTCCTGTTTCTTACCGAAGTGAAAGTGAATTCTTGAGGGAAACCCGTCACCATCCATGGTGACAACACCGGTACTGAAGAAACCGGCTATGAGGCTGTCGTAGTAGGCAGTGTGCTCAAATACCGCCATCGCAAGCTGCTGCCTCGTCTCCAGTGAAATCCCCCCCTCTTTCTCCAGTTCATTCAGCACCCCCTCGTAGTATTTGGGATCAGGTACAACGCAAACAAACTGATAGTTTTTGGCAGAAGAACGAAGCATTGAGGGACCGCCAATGTCGATATTCTCAATTGCCTCTCCAGCGGTAACACCCTCCTTCCTGATTACCTGTTCGAAGGGATAGAGGTTAATCACCACCATATCGAAGGGCTCGATACCGTTCTCCTTCATCTGATCAACGTGACCGGCATCATCCCTCTTTGCCAGAATACCGCCATGTATCTTGGGATGGAGGCTCTTCACTCTTCCGTCGAGAATTTCGGGAAAGCCCGTGTAATCGGATATCCTCGTGACCGGAACACCGAGCTTTTCAATGGTCCTGGCAGTTCCTCCCGTGGAGTAGATGTGCACCCCACATTCATAGAGTTTTTCCGCGAGCGGCCGCAGCCCCGTCTTATCCGAAACACTGATGATTGCATTTCTGACCTTCAAAACCATGTGCAGCTCCTGAAAGTGTTGTGCCTCTTTCACCCGCCAAACAGTTTGTCGAAGTCCTTACGCGCCTTGTCCCTCTTGTTTCCAGCCGGTTTCGGTTCTGATCCTCTGGCCTCTCTCATGGTAAAATAATTGCAGAAATTTGCTGCCCTCTTGTCGGCGACAAGCTCAGCCTGCGGCTCGGTACAGTCGTTATGTCTGCCCGGTCTGTAGAAGCGGCAGTTGACGCAGGAGTGAAGGTAGGCGCCGCAGTTACTGCAGGTGTTATTTCTCCCAATAGTACCCGCATGATCTACCTCGGCACCGCATCGCGCACAAACCCTCATGACCCCTTCCTTTTACAGCACTGGAATCCCTGTGTACTAAGATAATGCAAAGAGTCACAGGTATGCAAGAGAGAAAGGACAGACAGACCCGCATGGAGGATATGAAGGACCCGGCAGAAGACATCAGAGGCATCACCGGGTGGATGCGTATTCCCGAGCAACATCATCGATATCCCCTGCACCCATGAAGAGGACCACCTCGTCCCTCACGGCCTCCCCTTCAAGAAAGGCGGGTATCTTCTCCCTGTCACTCAGGAGAATGACCCGCTCTCCCATGTGAGATTGCAGCTCCTTGTACAGGAGTGAGCTGTTCATCGCTAATTCAGCACCCTCTCTGTCGCGCTGCCAGTACACCTTGGTAAGCACGAGGCGGTCAGCCATTTGAAGAACACTGATGAGTTCATGAAAAAAATGGCTGGTCCTCGAATACTGGTGAGGCTGAAAGATGAGTGCAATAGTCCTGCCGGGATGTTCTTCTCTGAGGGCCTGCAGGGTGGCTTTGATTTCAGTGGGATGGTGTGCATAATCACTGTAGATCAACCGGTCGTCGGCACTGTTCAGCAGCTCTAGCCGCCGTTCGGTCCCTTTGAACTGCTCGAGAGCATCCCTGATTACGGCACCGCTGATACCAATGTTCGATGCACACACAGCTGCAAGGGAAGCATTCATCACATTGAATTTGCCCGGTACGGGAAGATCGGCTGAGAAGTCAGAAAACCCCTCTCCATGAATATGCAGTCGATAGCCTTTCCTTTCCCGCATCTGGGAATCTACCCTGTATTGATTGTCTCTGCCATGACCAACCTTCAACACCTGTATGCTGTTGCCAAGAGATTCGACCAACTCACGGACTGTTCCGTCATCACCATTCACACAGACAAAGCCGTGTGCATCGGTACTCTCCATAAAGGTCTTAAAGGCTTCCCTGATCTCATCAAGACCGCTGTAATAGTCGAGATGTTCCGGCTCAATGTTTGTAACAATGGCGAACTTTTTGGGCAGATGAAGAAAGGATCGGTTGTACTCACATGCTTCAGCAATGAAGAGATCGCCTGTGCCGATGAGTGCGTTGGACCCGAATTCCCTCATCACACCGCCGCAGACTGCGGTTGGTGAAAGGTCGGCAAGATGGGCAATAGTGGCCATCATGGCTGTTGTCGTGGTCTTTCCATGGGTGCCGGCAACAGCAATGCCCCGTTTATCTTCCATGAGCCTGCCCAGGTATTCAGAGTAGAGATACACAGGTATGCCTCGCTGTCTTGCTTCCGCAACTTCAGGATTGTCCTCCGGTACTGCGGCACTCACAACTACAACATCACTGCCCCTCGAGTGACGCGCGCTGTGCCCGTGGGAAAAGGTCAAACCCAGATCTGTGAGCCGTCTGGTCAGCTCGTTTTCCTCCAGCGCTGATCCGCTGACTTGCACTCCCGATGCCATGGTTATCTCAGCAGCTGCACTCATGCCGATTCCGCTGACCCCGACAAAATGGACCTTCTGCATAATTCCTTCCTGTAGAGGCTTTCCGTGATAACCTAATAAAAAAACAGCTTTCTGAGTAGTGCTATTGTGACAACCATTGCCCGTTACCTCAGGAGCGATTTCACCTCCCTTTCGGATGAGGAGCGAATGAGCCTCCTCTACGAGCTGGACCTCACCTCGCAGAGAAGTATAGACCTGCTCGACAACCTTTTACAGTGGGCCAAGTGTCAGACAGGAGATATTCAATTTCAGCCTGACACATATCACCTTCATCTGCTTCTCGTTGAATGCACCGTCCAGTCAAGGAAAAGCAGCCCTTTTCCGGACAACCCTATTTTTCTTGACAAGATTAGCACCCTCCGATTACCTTAAAGGTCATATTATTTAACAGGGTAACAGTAATGGACATATTCAACAAGTGTCATGAGGACGGCGGCTATCTTGGTATTTTCAGGATGATGAACGACAAGTACTATACCCGTCCCATACTCAATCCCTATCCCGGCCCGGAGATGGAGTTTCAGGGGAAAAAGGTCATTACCTGGTCTATAAACAACTATCTCGGGCTGGCCAGAAATGAAGACCTGCACAAAGTATCCATAAAATCCATAAAAGAGTACGGCTCATCATCACCCATGGGCTCACGAATGCTCACGGGAAATACGACGAAACACGAGGCCCTCGAGGAGCGGCTCGCTGCATTCGAGAAAAAACCGTCGGCCATTCTCTTCAACTACGGATATCTCGGCGTACTCGGTACCATGTCGTCGATCGTGCACCGGAGCGACACCATCATCATCGACAAGCTCTCCCATGCCTGCATGATAGACGGAACATTTCTCGCAGGAGGCAAGTACCGTTTTTATAAACATAACGACATGGATGATCTCGAGAAACAGCTCAAACTGGCGCGGCAGCGTAAAACCGGCGGTGTGCTCATCGTGACCGAAGGTGTGTTCGGAATGCGCGGCGATCTTGCGAAACTCGATCAGATATGCGATCTGAAGGACAAATACGAAGCGCGGGTATTCGTTGACGATGCGCACGGATGCGGGGTTATGGGCGCAACCGGCAGAGGCACTACCGAGCATTTCGGCATGATTGACAGGGTCGATCTCTATTTCAGTACCTTCGCGAAGGCATTTGCAGCCATCGGCGGCTTCACCTGCGGTGACAAGGAGGTCATCAGGTACATCCGTTACAATGCGAGAACCCAGATCTTCGCCAAGAGCCTCCCCATGGTGTACGTCGACACGGTCAATGCCACACTCGACAAGATCGAAAAGGAACCGCAGCACCGCGAGCGCCTCTGGGAGGTTGCTCGAATGCTGCAGAAGGGCCTCAAGGAGATGGGATACAACCTGGGAGACACACAGTCACCCATAACTCCCGTGTATGTACCGGCTGAGCCCGACGTGGCAATGAGTATCGTTGCGCATCTACGGGAGAAGGAGGGCGTGTTCGTCTCGGGCGTCATGTACCCCGTGGTGCCCAAGGGAGTTATCCTGCTGCGCATGATTCCCACCGCTGCACACAGCGATGAGGATGTGGAGAATACTCTCGTTGCATTCAAGAATCTCAGAGACGAGTATCATCTGAAGCTGACTGAAGTAAAAATGTAAAACAGGACCAGATAAAAATGAAAACCCACGCAGGATGAGTGGGTTTTTGATATTGCGCACCCTTTCATACCTTTACCGGCTTTCCTCTATGCGCCGATTTCAGCAACGCCTCGATCGCAGAGAGATTTCGAACTGAATCCTCTATGGGATAGAGTGGCTCTGCCTTACCCCCTATCATATCCGCAAAGTGCTCGAATTCGAGCCTGTATTCATCAGTCCCTTCAAATGACCTTTTCTCCTGCTTCTCGTCCTTCTGCAGGAGGATTTGCGTTTCCTTGCCGAAGGAGACGAATGCCCAGGGTACCTCGATGAGTCCCCTGTCTCCAATGACCCGGTACCAGAACCGCGGTTCCTCATCCATGGCTGCATGGAATGATGAGATGACTCCCCCCGGGAAACGCATAATGCCCTCAAAGGTCATGTCAACCCCTGTATCGGTGAAATTGGCCGTAGCGTACACCGCATCCGGTTCCGTACCCGTCAGCATTCTCGAGACATTGACCGGATAGCAACCCACATCGTAGAGAGCACCGCCGCCGAGATCGCTGTTCATGAGATAGCTCGAATCATCATCGAGGACATAGCTGAATGCGGATTCAATTGCCTTTAGTGTGCCGATTTCTCCCCGAGCAACCATGTCGAATACCGACAGGTTCCTGGGGTGGTAACGGTACATAAACCCTTCCATGAGCACGAGACGATGCTCCCGTGCAGCCTGCAGCATGCGATGCGCATCCGCGCTGTTGAGCGCGAATGGCTTCTCGCACAGCACATGTTTGCCCATGGACAGGGATTTGATCGTCCACTCCGCATGCAGACTGTTGACGAGCGGGATGTACACTGCCTCCACATCACCTTTCCCAAGCATCTCCTCATATGACCCGAAATACTGCTCGATACCGAGCTGATGCGCCCACTTTTTCGCCCTACCCTCCTCACGCGAGGCGATTGCCTGCACGATTACCCGTTCGGATTTTCCCAGGTTCGGGATGACTCTCGAAACAGCGATATCCGCTGCACCCATAACACCGATCTTCAGTTGTCTGTGCTCCACTGCTCACCTCCCCTGCAGTTCCTTCTCCGGTTTTGACCTTTTCAGCCTCAACAATCCATTGTATTATAGTGCGGATAGAGGACTTTTACCAAGCGCAATGGAAGCAGATGCCGTTTTTCGGATGAGCTGTACAACAGAACGCCGAGTTTGGGACAGGGAGGAGTTACGGAGATGGATCAGGAGAAACTGGTAATTATAGGCGGCGGCAACATGGGGGGAGCAATACTGGACGGCCTCATGAAGGGGGATATGGACGCGAAACATCTTCATCTCGTGGAAGTCAGGGATGAGGTGAGAAAGGATTTCGAGCAGCGTTACGGTATAAGCGCTGCATCGTCAATAAACGGTAACGTGAGTGGAAGCGATGTGATCATCCTTGCCGTTAAGCCGCAGAACATCCGCGGGATTATCTCCGACTTGAAGCCTCTCATTGACGCGAAAGTCCTCATTCTTTCGGTTGCCGCAGGCATCTCCATCTCTCTCATGGAGGGCCTGCTGCCGGACAAACAGCCTGTTGCGAGGACCATGCCCAACATTGCAGCAAAAGTCGGTGAATCCGCAGTTGCTATATGCTACAACCGTCATGTTGGTACGAAGCACAGAGATATGAGCCGCAGGATCGTTTCGACCATCGGAATGGTTGTCGAAGTGGAAGAGGGGAGGATGGATGCTGTTACCGGCCTATCCGGCAGTGGACCCGCATTCATCTTTCTCATGGTTGAGGCGCTTGCCGATGGCGGCGTACTCAGAGGACTTCCCCGGGAGACAGCCACTGCACTCGCCATCCAGACTGTATACGGTGCCGCTTCGATGCTCAGGGAGACCGGTGAGCATCCCGCTGTGCTTCGCGAACAGGTGACAAGCCCAGGAGGGACAACTGCTGAAGGCCTTTTCAAGCTGGAGCAGGGTGGGTTCAAGCACCTGGTGATAGATGCTGTTCGCGCTGCAGCTGAAAAATCAGAACTCCTCGGTAAGAAACTGAACGCTTAAGGGGAAGGTACTACAAAACTGGTGCAATACATCATGCGCATAACTGTCTTCACTGGTGAAACACACTGCTGCTGATCTCCCTATCGCCTTTATCGACTGCGTGATGGTACCGCTCAATGAGCGCCCGGGATGCATCGTCATCGAGTTTGCACACATGCTTCAACACATGTACTACACCACGGGAGCT
>JAGLSF010000189.1 GCA_023136305.1 Spirochaetota bacterium | reverse complement strand
TGGCTTTTGGAGGTTTTGCCGCCTTTGCTCAGGAGGAACTCACAGAGCAAACTCTCGAAGAGCTTACACTTACCGAGTATCTCGATATGGTGAAGGCGAATCATCCTTATTTCGTGAAGGAGCAGCTCTCCGTTGATATCGAGCAGAAGCAGGCACAGAGCCTGCTGGGAGCGAAGGACTGGTATCTCAGCATTGTCCCGACCTATTCCTATCTCGGGAAGAGCAGCGCACCCGAAGGTGCCGAACAGCTGCACCGTGCCGGTCTTGAAGCCGGGCTCGACAGGACCATGTGGAGTACTGGAGGGCGGCTTGGGTTTGCATGGTCCTCAGGGTACACGCGTCAGGATACGGATTTCGGCATCAACAACCTCTACCGCAATGGTGTATCCGCCTCCTATGTCCAGCCTCTGCTGCAGAACTGGGCCGGCAAGCTTGACCGGCTGGAGTATGAGCTGAGTGGCTACACCATCGATTACACGCAGGTACAGGTGTATGAAAACCAGGAGAACTTCCTGCTCGATGTGTCTATACGGTTTCTCGACTGGGCCTTCTTTACGAGGGAGGTCGCCATCAGGCAGGAGCGGCTGGAGATTGCAAAACGGGGGCTCGAGGATGTGAACAAGCGCTACAAGGCGAACCTGGTTGACAGGGTGGATGTGCTGCGTTCAGAGGACTCGGTGCGGCTTTCGGAGCAGGGGCTGGTTCTTGCCCGGTCACAGTGGAAGGCAAAACAGGCTGCGCTGGCGGTCCTTGCGGGCAACGATGAGCTGTTCAACCGAAGGCCGAGGTATGACATTTACAGGCTCGAGGAGCTTCCCGAAAATGACGAAGTCATGATGCAGATGAAGTCTCAATCCCGCCTGCTGTCCACATTCGATATACTTAAAAAGCAGCTTCTGTATCAACGCGGTGGTGTTGAGGACCAGGAGCGTGCGCAGCTGGATTTGAGCGTGACAGCGGGCCTGTACGGAAGAGACGAAGTGCTGGGTCAATCCCTCGCGATCTACAACCCCGAGGCCATTGTTTCACTGATCTTTGCCAAGCCCCTGGGCAGCAACACGGCAAAGGGTCAGATCCAGAAGCTTGACAAACAGGTAGCCCAGATCGACGAGGAGAGGAAGAGCCTGGAGCGGGACCTCGAGGCGTCCATGATCAACCTGCTGATTCAGATTCATGACATGGAGGAAGTGCTCGATCTGAACAAGAAACAGATCGAGTCGGCGCAGGAGAAGACAAAGGAAGAGCTCAAGCTCTACAATCAGGGCAGAAGCCAGCTTACCTTCGTGATTCAGAGTGAGGACAATGAGGCATCAGCATGGCTTACCTATGCAGGCAACGCCTATCACTACCACACCCTGATACTGCAGTATCTGGCGCTTCTCGATGAAATTCTCGTCATTGAGTGATAAGGGGGAACAGATGAAAAAACTATTCGAATTCTTTACCAGACGTCATATCCTGGCCACCCTGTTTACCATCGGTATTGTCATGCTCGGCCTCAACTCGCTGCGGACCCTGAAGCGTGATCAATTTCCCGAGGTGGACATCGGAGAGGTGGTAATCACCACCGTCTATCCAGGCGCTTCACCCGAGGATGTTGAGCTCAATATAACCAATAAGCTCGAGGATGAGCTGAAGAACGTGATCGGTATCGATGAGATTTCGTCCACCTCCATGGAAAACCTTTCGGTCATCAGTGTAACCCTTGATCCTGATGCAAAGGACCCCGACAAGATCAAATCCGATTTACGCGAAGCTGTGGGCAGGGTGACCGATTTTCCCGATGAGGTGACCGATTCTCCTCTGGTCACGGAAATAACCACGGCCATTTTTTCCATTATCGAGGTCGGTATTACGGGAGATGTGGAGTACAGCGAGCTTCGTGAGATTGCGAAGCAGTTTGAAAAGAAGCTCAAAGAAGTGCCCGGTGTGTCGAGCATCGACAAGTTCGGCTATCGCGCTCGGGAGATCAAAGTAGAGGTCAATCCGCTGAGGATGGAACAGTATCAGATACCCCTCAGGGAGATCATACAGGCCATTCAGGCACGCAACATAAGGCTGACGGGCGGGACCTTTGAGTCCTTCACCAGTGAGAAAAATGTTGTCACTCTGGCGCAGTTCGAGGAACCCGTGGAGGTGGGTGACGTCATCGTGCGTTCAACCTTCGAGGGACCACTCATCAAGGTCAAAGACCTCGCCATTGTCAGGGACGATTTCGAGGAGGAGGACATCATTTCCCATGTAAATGGAAAAAATGCGATCTCCTTTATGGTCAACAAGGCGGAGAGTGCCGATGTCATCCGTACCGTGAAAGCCATCAAGAAGCTCATGCGGGAGGAAGCTTCCAAGGGCAGAGTCGGGGGGTACGTTGATTTTCCTGAAGAGGCTGCGGAGAAGCCGGGGTTTTTCGCTTCCATCAAATCCGTGTTTACTGGTGAGCCTGCCCAGCCTGAAATCTACCGCTACGGACCTGTGCAGCTTACAACGGCCAATGACATCTCCGGGTATGTGCGTGATAGCTTTCAGACCGTGCTCGTCAACGGCGCTATCGGACTTGTGCTGGTGGTCATCATGCTCAGCATATTTCTCAATATCAGGTCCGCATTCTGGGTGGCCATGGGTATTCCGGTTGCCATGACAGGGGTGTTCTTCCTCATGCCCTTTTTCGGCACCTTTCTTGATAGTATCTCCCTCGCATCGCTTATACTGGTCATCGGTATTATCGTGGATGACGGGATTATTATATCGGAGAACATCATGTTCCGACGGCATATGGGCGAATCACCCCTCGAGGCGGCGGTGAATGGCGTGAATGAGGTGTTCTTCCCCGTCTTGACTACCGTTCTCACCACCTTTCTCGCCTTTGCACCTATCTTCTTTATCAAGGGTATGCTTGGTAAGTTCATATTCGTAATACCACTTACGGTGAGCCTGGCGCTTTTCATTTCCCTCTTCGAGGCCGTGTTCGCCCTTCCGTCCCACCTGAAGCGCGGCATGGAAAAGCGGGCCATGAGGGCAGAGCGTGCGACAATCGGTGTGTGGTTCGAGGGGCTGAAAAAGATCTACAACAAGTTCGCCCTGGTTTTTCTCAGGCTACGGTACCTCATATTCGCCATATTCATCGGTGTGATTTTCCTGGCCATGGGGTACATGCAGAAAAACATGGATTTCATACTCTTCCCGCAGCGGGGGGCGGAGCAGTTCTGGATGCTTGTTGAGCTTCCCATGGGCTCGTCATTGCAGTCAACTGCTGAGAAGGTGCGGGAGATTGAGACATTCATCGAAGAGATTCCTCCCGATGAGCTTGATAATTATGTAACCCGCGTGGGCCAGATTGGATGGGTCGGTCGGGCTGAGAACTATGTACAGATCGTTGTCAACCTCACACCATATTCGAACAGAGATCGAACGGCGAATCAGATCGTTGACGAGATGCGTGAAAAAACCGATAAACTCCAGGGTTACGAGAAGATAACCTATCAGGTGGAAGCGGGAGGTCCACCGGTGGGAAAGGCGATCAGCCTCAAAATACTCGGCCCTGACGACGTAGCGCGGCGCGCCTTCGCCGATGAGATAGAAGCGTACTTGGCAGGCATAGAAGGTGCGAAGGACATTGACCGCGACGATAAATTCGGCAAGGACCAGATAGAGATCGACCTGAACTACGACCGGCTTGCCCGCATGGGGCTCACAGTGGCCGATGTGGCTCAGAACGTACGTATCGCATACGATGGTCAGGTGGTGACTTCACTCCGGGACGGTGACGAGGACGTGGACTTCAGGGTGCAGTTCACGAAACGGGCACGCCAGGATGAACGATTTTTATTGAACCTGTCCATTCCCAATGCTCAGAACCGCCTGATCAAACTAAAGGAGGTGGCACGCCTCAAGATCGGACCGGGACCGAGCACCTATCGCCACTTCGACGGTGAGAGAGTGACCACAGTGGAGGCCGATGTGGATCCGGACATCATCACCTCTCTGGAGGTGAATGAAATGATCATCGGGCATTTCAGTGGTTACGAGGAGCGCTATCCCGAACTGCGTCTCCGCGTCGGCGGTGAAGCACAAGAAAGCCAGGAGTCTATCGCCAATATCATGACCACGTTCATCATTGCCATTATTGGGATATACTTTCTGCTCATACTGCTGTTCAACTCCTTCACGCAGCCCATCCTGGTGCTCATCGCTATCCCCTTCGGGTTCGTGGGAGTGATAATAGCGCTTGCTCTTCACAACGAACCGCTCAGTTTCCTTGCGATGATAGGCTCTTTGGGACTGTTGGGCGTGGTGGTGAATGATTCACTTGTTCTCGTAAACCACCTAAACGAGCTCCGAAAACAATTTCCCGACATGAACCGCAGGGAGCTCGTGGCAATGGGAGGGACGAACAGGCTGCGAGCGATCGTATTGACCACACTCACCACGGTGGTGGGTCTACTGCCGCTCGCCTATGGATGGGGTGGAACGAGCCTCTACATGTCACCCATGGCGCTCACCCTCGGTTACGGCCTGCTCTTCGCAACACCCGTAACGCTCATGCTCGTGCCGAGTCTCTACATGATATTCTGGGACCTGGAGCGCCTGTTCAAACGTAAAAAAGCATAGACGAAAAGGGACACAATATAAAAAGGTGACAGCTTACTTAATTAGAATTAAGTAAGCTGTCACCAGAACTACAGAACTAACCAGAACTATTGTCACCTTTATGTACATC
>JAGLSF010000188.1 GCA_023136305.1 Spirochaetota bacterium | reverse complement strand
ATGTCCTGCTCTGGTTTGACCAGTACCTCTTCGGCCCTGGGTACGATCCAGTCATCGAAGATCCGGAAATCGTCTTCCGTCGGCCAGCCCTCCCACTGCTTCACCCGTGCGGTGAGCGGGCCGGCAGGGGTGTCAAGCCGCCTGCAGAAATATGTGGTGCCCTCATTATCCTCCACCCATTCGGTGACCTTCACATCGGGATGCAGGGTGCCATACTGATGCATATCATGACAGAGACGGCCCACGTGCACCAGCGCGTCCATACCAAGCTTGAGCTGCTCTTCCACAAACTGCATCTCTGTCTTGCACCTGTCGTAGAGGTTAAAGAAGATCATGAAGGAACAGGGTATATAATCCACCGGTTCACATGACAATGATGCGAGCATTCTTTCACGTGAATTCATTGTCCAGCATGCCTCACAAACAAAACACGTTAGTTAATTAACTTTACTATCCATTCCATTATGGTAATTTTTTTCTTCATGTCAAGGAAAAAGTTTCAGTTCTCATGCTGCGCTACCCATAACAAATCTGCAAAGGTCTCCTACCCATTACATACTCTGGAGAGGCTTGACAAGGTGTGGGTAGCGGGTACAATGAATTCTCATTATTCAGTCGCTGAACGTGGGTGGTGAAACTTCCACAATGCTGCACCCCCCGACGCCCCGTTCCAAAGCAAGGATGGTTGTATGATACATGATTTCAGGTATGTTCGACCGGAAAGGCTGGATGAGGTTCTTGACCTGCTTTCAGACAGGGGCGAAAAGGGTTGTGTGTTTTCGGGCGGAACCGATCTCTTCGTGGATATACGCGCAGGCATGACAACACCTGACTATGTTGTTGACTTGAAAGGGATCGAATCACTTCACCATCTTTCCTTTGATAAAAAGGAGGGCTTAAGCATCGGTGCCTGTGTGACCGTGAATGAGCTTATACAGCATGAAGCGGTGAAGAAACATTACTCCATCCTTGCAATTGCGGGCAGGGAGCTTGCAAGCCATCAGATTCGTAACCGTGCAACCGTAGTCGGAAACGTGGTGACCGCCTCACCCTGTGGTGACATGGCATCACCTCTTCTCTGCCTCGATGCAGAGGCTGTGATCCTTTCAAATAAAGGGTCGAGAAACATACTCCTCTCGGACTTTGTCACCGGTGTGAAGAGCACCACGCTTAGGCCGGATGAGCTCGTAGAGAAAATTATTGTTCCAAGCAGGATGATCGATGCAACCGGCGGGTACAAAAAACTCAAGCGTATCAGGGGGCATGATCTAGGGGTGGTGAGTGTTGCTCTTCTCAAACGAAAAGATACACTTCGTTTCGCAATCAGCTCTGCCGCGCCCACACCGGTGCTGTTGCCGGACTTTCCCCCGAGCGCATCTGTCGAAGAGGTGCAAGCTGCAGCCCAGCAGGCGATCAGCCCGATCGACGACGTACGCTGCAGCAGAGAGTACAGGGCATTCATGGTGAATGTATTTATCGAGCGATTGATGAAAGGGGCAGAATAATGGTAAGGATTACGGTGAGGGTAAACGGAAAAGAATATACGAGAGAGGTTGTTGAGAGCAGAACGCTTCTCCATTTCCTGCGAGAAGACCTCAGTCTCACCGGCACAAAGGAGGGGTGCGGGGCAGGTGAATGCGGTGCCTGTACGGTCATACTTGACGGGCAGGCGGTCAACTCCTGTCTCATTCTTGCTGCAGAAACAGACGGCTCGACCATTGAAACCATAGAGGGAGAGGCAAAAAATGGCAAGCTTTCCAGGATGCAAGAGGCATTCCACAACCACCATGCAGTGCAGTGCGGTTTTTGCACTCCGGGAATGATCATGACAATCAAAGATCTTCTCAGGCGGAAACCCAAACCCAGTCGAGATGAGATCATCGACGGTATCGAGGGAAATTTCTGTCGATGCACAGGCTATGAACAGATCATAGAGGCAGTGCTCGATGTTACCGGTCAACTTGGAAAAAAGGAAGGACTCAGGCATGTTCGGTGATCTGCGATCCGGTGAAACAAGAGTAATAGGAAAGAGAACGCCGAGAGTAGATTCGATCGCAAAACTCACCGGTGAAGCGATATTCGTCAGTGATATGGCATTTGCAGGGATGCTCTTTGCACAGGTAAAGAAAAGCCCTCACGCGCGCGCACGAATCCTACGCATTGACACACGTAAGGCAGAGGCCCTTCCAGGCGTCAGGGCAATACTCACAGGCGACGAACTCGACTACCGTGTAGGGCTCTATATGGTTGACAAGTACATCCTGGCCAAAGGAGAGGTTCGCCATTACGGTGAGGCGGTTGCCGCAGTTGCCGCTGACACAACTGCCATTGCACGGCAGGCGGTCGATCTCATTCACGTCGAGTATGAGAAACTGCCGCCTGTACTGCATCCCCTCGATGCGATCAGGGAGGATGCACCCCTCGTGCACCCTCAGCTGGGGAACTACGATTATATAGATACAGCCTTCTCGCCCATACCGGGAACCAATATATGCAATCACACCAAGCTTCGAAAGGGTGACATTGAAACGGCCTTTAAAAGATCAGAGTGGATCCTGGAACGGGAGTACACCAATCCCTCAGTACAGCACGTCCCCATGGAGACGCATGTTGCGATTGTTTCCTGGAAACATGACGATCAGGTGACGATCTGGTCATCGGCCCAATCGCCCTTTACACTGAGGAATCTGTTCTGTATGGCCTTCAAGCTCTCACACAGAAAGGTACGTGTCATTGTTCCCTACGTGGGAGGTGGATTCGGAGGCAAAGCAGGGATTCACATCGAACCGCTCGTTGCCTGTCTCTCGCGAAAGGCCGGAGGCCGCCCTGTAAAATTCACGGCAACCAGGGAGGAGGAGTTCAGCCTTCTACCCTGCAGGAGTGCACTGACCTATCGAGTGAAAACAGGTGTATCCAGCGATGGCAAAATCATTGGTCAGAAAATGACCATGTACTGGGATTCAGGTGCCTATGCCGATTATGCGGTCAACGTAACGCGGGCATCGGGTTATTCCGCAGCGGGTCCCTATGAGATTCCAAACTCGTGGGTCGACGCATACACTATCTACACCAACAAACCCTTTGGAACCGCCTACAGGGGGTTCGGACACGTGGAGTTCTTCTGGGGAATAGAACGCCACATGGACCTCGTTGCTCATGCGATCGGTATGGATAGTCTGGATTTCCGAAAAAAGAACGCGCTCCGTCCCGGTTCCGTGACCCTCACGGGTGAGAAAATAGAAGAGCACACGGGTAACGTGCTCACCTGCCTCAAGGCTGCGGAAAAGGCGGTCGGCTACGGCAGACTGACAGCAGGAGAGAAAAAAAGGGAGCAGAGATCGGGAATGAAGATCGGGAAAGCCGTTGTTGCACTCCACAAGGCACCGGCAATGCCGCCCTTTACGGCTACCGGCGTCATCCTCAAGATGAACGAGGACGCGACAGTAACGGCGAACCTTTCACTGACGGAAATCGGTCAGGGTACCTACACCGCCCTGGCGCAGATCATTGCCGAACATTTGCGCTTCCCCCTGCACAGGATCAAGATATCACAGGAAACAGATACAGACCGCGATCCCTATGACTGGCAGACTGTGGCGTCAAAGGGACTCCTTCTCACCGGCAATGCTGCGCTGCTCGCTGCACAGGACCTGCTGCGAAAATCCTACGAGTTGGCGTCACAGATTCTTAGGGCACAGCCGGTGGATCTCGATCACGATAAAGACAAAGTCTTCATTCTTCATAACCCGGAGGCGTCGGTCACATTCCGCGAGATGGCAGTCGGCTATGCATTCCCGGACGGCCGGTCGATTGGCGGGCCGCTCATCGGAATTGGCAGCTACATCGCCCAGGGGCTCACCCATCTGGACAAAGAGACCGGTCAGGGCCTGCCCGCCCTGGACTGGACCTACGGTGCACACGGGATAATCGTTGAAGTGGACGAGCATACCGGTGAATACAACATACTCAAAGTTGCATCGGTTTTCGACGTGGGAAAGGTCATCAATCCCGATGCCGTACGGGGACAGGCAATCGGCGGTATGCTGCAGGGTCTCGGCACGGCAATTTGCGAGGGATATATATACGATCAGGAGGGGCATTTGCTCAACCCATCCTTTACCGATAACAAGATCCCGACAGCACGGGATCTCCCACTTGAGGTCGAAAGCATGGTGGTTGAAACACCGCAGCTGGATGGTCCCTACGGCGCAAGGGGGGTGGGCGAGCACTCAATGATTGCTGTGGCCGCAGCCCTTGGAAACGCCATACAGCAGGCCTGCGGTGCTGAATTGACACATATGCCCATACGTTTCGAGGATGTGTGGCGCTCCCTTGGCAAGAAGGAACCGATCGACAACTGGATAACCAAGAGCCCCTTCGGCAGCTGTAAATCGGCGCCGGAAATACGCAAGAACAGACCTGTTCAATGACAGGACCCCCACGATGAATCCCAGCAAAGCAGAGAAGAAAACCCGAGTAATTATCGCACTTCACAGCGTGTCAATGACCCGGGGAGGAAAAGAGGTCCTTCAGGACATCTCCTGGACGACACGGCAGGGCGAGCACTGGTTCATCATGGGCAACAACGGAAGCGGCAAGACCACGATGATGGAAGTCATAATGGGATATCTGTGGCCCCAGAGGGGGAGCGTGAGCGTTCTTGGCAATCGGTTTGGTGAAGTCTATCTGCAGGAATTGAGAAGGAGAATCGGATATGTTTCACC
>JAGLSF010000187.1 GCA_023136305.1 Spirochaetota bacterium | reverse complement strand
GAAAAATCACAGAGCGCCTTCGTATAATCAACGTAAAACTCACCGACCTTCCGGCCCAGGGCATCGATCAGGTCGGGATCGTCCACGAGCTTGTATGCGAAAGTCTCGAATCCGAGAAGAAAGGTGATCATCTCCATTATATGCGCAGTAAGATCGTACACACCCATATTTTCCGGGAGGTTCTTTTCAAGCCATTCGAGAGCCCCGAAATCGATGTCCGAGACCTTCGGCCAGGCATACTTTTCGAAGTCCTCCCAGCTCTGAATAGGACCGCTGTGCTCCTCAGTCCATTCACGCTCCCCCCGCTGCTGCCCGCCTATGTCCGTTGTGTCCTGCGTGTCGATAAAGGTCATTCGAAAAAAATCTTTGTGTATAATCTCGATTCTGAACACATCATACCCGAGAAACTGATGTATCTTGATCTCCCGCTTCAGCTTGTAGTGAGGATCATTACTCTCCAGTTCACTGTCGAGGCCGTAGCGTTCGCAGATGACCTCCCTGATCTCACTGTCCAGGAAGAGCTCGATATGGTGAACCCTCGACGGTCTCTTCTCCCTCCTCATGAGAGCGATAAACTCCTCAACATCGGGAGATATGTGATTGTCCTGTAACAGCGTCACGGGTTGATCCTCCCATCTACCTCATATCTGTGCGCACGGGCAACTGAGACAGCAGCCTGAACATGCTCCGGCGGCGTGTTGTAGGGAATATCATTGATGAAGAACACGAATCGTCCGTTCCTACCGGCCTCCTCGACAAACCTCTGCGAGCGAACCTGAATTGCCCGAATAGGACCGCTCAGGATAAGACCCGCGTCTATCCCCATAATGAGTCCCACGTTATGCTCATCAGCATAGGTCTTGAAGAATGAGGGACCAAGCTCAGTCGCATCGGGATCGCACACCTGAATCATTCCACCCGAGAACTCCCTCTTCATTTCGAGGAAACGAACAGGATCCTTTACCAGGCTCTCACCCCACAGCCCCGCGAGCCGAATCTTACCGATATTCCCTTCGAGCCTTCTCACATACTGCAGACAAAATTCATCAATCATGTCAAGCGTGAGAAGCGGCGGCGAGGCGAGCGCCTCCGAGCCCGTTGCCGTTATATCCGTATCGCAATGCGAGCGTTGACACGCTATCCACGGGGCAATAACCTCATCGGTCAGGTACCGCATCAATCGATGCACCGCTTTCGGCCGCTCCAGGATTTCACTCATGAGCTTTTCGTAGCCAAGGAGCCTGGCGCTCATGGTGAAGATCCCGCAGAAACGCACCTTGGGTGCAAGGCCGAGATCCACGAGCCTTCTATTGATCTCCAGTACAAAGGGCATGCGGCCGCTCTTCCCCATCTGCACATGACCGAGACCGGACAGTCCATCCGCTGAGCGCAGCAGGGGCGTCCTGGGGTTCACCGCGGGCGTCTCGTTTTCTGCAAAGATCAGATCGGCACCCATGGCCTCTATCTCAATATTGTAACAATCATAGTGTATGGTAGGCGCATCGAAACCGTAAAGCTCGTCCCCATAGAGCTCACAGTTCAGAAAGACCTGCGGATCGGTATAGAACCGATAGGTGGTCTCGCCCATCAGCCGGGCGGCGTGATGAGACATCTGTGCATAAACCGGAATCCGATCAGCCGTGCCCCGTGCAGCGGCCTCCATGCGTTTGAGACCTTCCCGCATTCGGGTAGTAACTGCACCCATTCAATCCCCCTAAAAACCTGCCTTGACCCTCATTCAGCAGCATCAGTGCCGGAGATGGACTGCTGCCGCAGAAAGCCATAAACAGCTTCATGCGTTACTCGAGCTTTCGCACCTCATGCACACTGCCGTCAATATAGATATACGCTCTAGTGTCGGAGTAGCTCTTGAAAGGTATGGAGAGGCTGTCTCCACCCATGTTTTCCTCGTTGTAGATCTCGCGTTCTCCGATCTTGTCCTGGACAAGAATCCTAACCTGTGCAGTTTCCAGATCTTCGGGCACGTCAAAGTTCAACACGCGCGCGTAGAGCTTGTCCTTCTCCTTTTCGGAGGGAAGATACCCCACATAGAATGTAACCGTCTCGTTTCGTTTGACAATGGTCCCCTCAGTCGGCTCCTGAGAAATGATCAGCCCGTTCTGAGAGGGGTCGACAACCTCTTCGGGAATGACGTGCACCAATACGCCCCTGAGCGCAAGCACCTGCATAACATCACTGATATCCGCATCGGTGTAATCTTCAAGGTAAAAGGCCTGAATCTCCGTACCCTTTGAGACCACCAGGTCGATGGTAGCAACATTGGTTATGGGTGTGTTGGGCGGTGGAAACTGACCGACAATGGTGCCTGGAGGTTCCTCGGACGCAACTGATGTAATGTTCCCTATCTTTATGGTTTTCCCCTGAAAGGAAAAGATCTCCTGAAGCCGGTTCCGTACAAAGGTGATGGTCTTTCCCGTATAATCCTCCACGATCGAGATTATGGAGCCCTTCGATACGATGAGCTTCACTTCCTTGCCCTCGCGTACAATGCTCCCTGGGCGGGGATCCTGTTCCACAATGGTGTTTTTTTCCTTGTCGCTGAAATATCGTGGGTCAATCACCGCCCGCAGGCTTTTTTTCTGAAGGATGATGAGCCCTTCAACCAGGTCTTTTTCCGTAACCTTCGGAACAGCCACTTCGGGCTGGCCCCTCCGCATCAGCCAGAATACGAGCAAACCCACGGAAACGAATACAACGATAAAGAGAAGTAGAATGATAAACACATTTCTGACAATGAGCCGCGAGTGAGAAGCCACGTAGTCGCGGAATAGCTGTAAGGGCCTTCCCGTTTTTACCATGACTCTCTTCATACCTGCCCGGGGTCTGCTCATCGGTAAGCCGTTCGGGTAAGATTGGATAGAAACTTCATTCTATCAGCTGATGTAAGATAATCAACTTTTTCTGCAGGGTTAAAGGTAAATTTCCGGGATAGATTCCTACAGTGCCCTGAGTATACTGCCAGCCAGATTCTTTTGACCGTTCATGAACTCCCTGTAATCCATCCTTCGCCTGTTTTCGATCTGAAGGTCGGTTATTCCCAAGGCACCGGTCCCGGTCCTCACAATGATCCCCTGCCCTTTATCGGCGGAAACCACCTGGCCGGGTGCATTTCCCGCTTCGATGCCCTGAGGAGCCTCGACCCTGTGCGCATTGAATATCTTCAGCTGCCTGCCTTCGAGATAGGTATAGGCAACGGGCCAGAGGTTGTAGGCCCGTATTCTGTTACGTATACGATCAGCATCCTCATGCCAGTCTATGAGCCCGTCCTCCTTCCTGATGATCAAGCAGTAGCTTGCATGGCGTTCATCCTGCGGCATGGCGATAAGCCTTCCGTCAAGATAGTCCCGCACCGATCGGCAGAGAAAGGGCGGTGAAATATCGATTATCGTGCTGTAGAGGTCCTCGGCTGTCCAGCAGCTCTCTATGGGCACTCTCTTCGAGTCGAGCAACTCACCCCGGTCCATCTCTGCTGCCATGTGCTGCAGCGTTACCCCTGTCTCGCGCTCTCCGGCAAGAATCGCAGCTTCGATGGGAGAGGGGCCCCTGTATTTGGGGAGCAGTGAGGCGTGAAGATTCAAACTCCCCCGTTTCGGATAGGAAATCACCTGCTCCTGCAATATCCTGCCGAAGGCAACAACGATGATGAGGGTCACCCCATGCTTTCTGAGTGCCTCGACAAGCGGTGCACCCAGGTCTCGAGACTGGTATACCGCAAGCTTCTTGCGGGCAGCATAGGACTTCACAGGGGTCATGGATACCTTTCTGCCCCTACCCTTCTCACGGTCGGGCTGCGTTACCACAAGCGATACTTCAAAGCTGCGATGAAACTCCTCGAGACATGCGCGAGAAAGACGGGGAGAGCCAAAGAATGCGATGCGTTCTCGATTCATTGGTTTTCAGGTGGTCTGTGAAGTTTACGAACTGGTAAGCAACGCATACTGCCGTTCGAGATCTACCAACTCCCCTTCCAAACTCTTCCGTTCCTTCGTCGTGAGCCGGTCGATGAACAACACGCCGTCCAGATGGTCTATCTCATGCTGCAGGATCCGTGCGCGCAGTCCTCGTGCGCTGATTTCAACCAGCCGTCCGTTCCTTGTGGTTCCGCGCACAACCGCCTCGACCGGTCGCTCCACATCGGCATTAACGCCCGGCAGGCTCAGGCACCCCTCCTCCCTCACATCTGTTTCGGTAGAAAGGTGGACGATGACTGGATTGATGAGGGCCAGTCGGCTGAAATTCTTATCTTCGATGGAGACAACGACAACCCGCTTCGCTACGCCAATTTGCGGGGCGGCAAGGCCGATCCCCCGCTCCTCCTCCATTGCACTGAACATATCCTGTATGAGGTCCTGTATGGAACCGTCGACCTCGCTTACCTCTTCGGACTGCTGCCGCAGAAAGGGATCCGGATAATGTCTTATCCTTCTTTCCATACAGTAAAGGTAATGATTACCGGGTGTATAATCAATATTGAAAATCAATGAGACGGGTACGGCGACCCCCTGCGCACCCTGGCGACGGCTCATTTCCATGCCGAAGAGGAACGAGGTGCCGACACCCGTAAGGGAAGATCTGGTGGTGGAGTACTATTCAAAGTATCTGTAAGGGGTCACAGCATGCTTATCGGATCGATATCGATCTCCATATACCCCTCCCCTTTGCTTCGCATGAGCTCCTGAAGCTCTCCCAGGGCCTTCTTTACCGATGCTGTTTCCCTGACCTTCAGAATGAGATGCACGCGG
>JAGLSF010000186.1 GCA_023136305.1 Spirochaetota bacterium | reverse complement strand
AGGTGTTCTACTAGTTTGAACCTGCATTGGGGAATTCGGATATGATACTCTTGCTCATAGTCGTACTCATTTTAACGCTTGGGGTTGTTGCGGTCGTCCTTATTAATGCACAACAAAAGAGCCGCAAGGAAAAGGCCCTGACGCATCTGAAAAATGGTGAATACAGCGATGCGATGAGGCTCTACACTGAGATGTATAAACGAAATCCCAATGATAAAACTCTGAACTGGTATATAGGGCTCTGCCATGAGAATCTGGGAAATCAGGAACTTGCCCTCGTGGAGTACAACAAGGTGGCACTGAGCATGGTGTTTCTCCCCCCCCTGAACGAGGCCGAGGTTCATGAACGCATCGCCATGATCAATGCAAGGCTAGGTAACCTCGAAAAGGCCACGCATGAATTTCGCATTGTCACTGCGCTTGACCCAAACCATGCAAATGCCCTCTATCAGCTCGGCATCATTGAACGTGACTCAGGTGAACCGCAAAGGGCGATAACTTCACTGAACAAGGCGGTTAGGGCAGACGACAGCTTTGTGCAGGCCTATGTGGAGCTTGGCAAGCTCAACTATAATCTCAACTACCTGGAAAGGGCGAAGAAAGCGCTGAGAAGGGCCGTGCAGCTCGATCACTTCCTGAGCGAGACCCACTACTACTATGCACTGACCCTTGAAAAGATGCGTAATTTCAAGGAAAGCATTGAGGAGTTTCAGATCGCCCTCAAGGACAACAGATATGCATTCGATTCTTACGCACACCTTGGACACATCTATATAGAGATGTCAAACGCTGTGCAGGCTTTTGAAAACTTTGAGAAGGCCCTGGAGCTCGGAACGGACAACCCTGAAAAGATTGTTGAGTTGAAATACGATTATGCCAATTATCTCGTACGTGCCGGTGAGCTGAACAGGGCGCTGAAGCTTTGGAAGGAGGTTCAGGCCGTCTCACCCGAATTCAAAGACACAGTACAGAAGATCGAGATTTACGGTGAGGTCGGCAGGAGTGAGAACCTTACGAGGCTCATGACCTCTTCGAAGCAGGATTTTCTTACAGCCGGCCTGTCGTTGTGCAGGATACTCCGTATTCATGTTGAGAAGCATAAATTCGGTATGGAAGACTTCGTTGAATTTACAGGAGGAATGCGCCAGGAGAGAGAGGAAGTTACTGTAATTGTGCACTTTGCACGATGGACATCCCAGGTAGGTGAGATTCCGGTGCGGGACCTCCTGGAAAGAATGACCGAAGAGAACGCAGCAAAGGGTTGCTTCATAACCACCTCCCTGTTCTCAGCCAAAGCAATGAAGCATGCCAAGGTGCGTCCAATAAACCTTATTGACAGACATAAGCTTGAAGAGATGCTTGTGAAGGTCTATTCGTAAAGAGCTCCAGGCCCTGGCGCGCGTCGCGACCTCCCCAATGTATGCATGCTGTCTGTATCTCTCCTTTCGCTCGGGTTTCAATTCTATACACTTTCCCGCACTTTTTTAGTTGGTTTTTTCCTCGATTGGCGGTAAATTCATACGCTGTTAGAGCAAAGGGTGATTCGATCAGTAGCGCTGTTTCTCTTTCCGTGTGCCACATGCTGAGCTTCATATGAGAGGAGTATCATGAGAAAGAAAGTTCAGGATTCGATCAAGAGAAAACTCATTCGCAAGATGAATGAGCTCCTCGAAGAGCTTAAAGGCGCAGGCGACGATGATATTTCGGATGTTGAAAGTGAAAACGTGATCGGCGATATTGTCGACAGGGCAAACAGCGTGTACGAGATGCAGATATATGACAAGCTCACCGAAAAGGAACGGATAAATCTTCAGGAGATCAGCGATGCTCTGAAGAGAATCGAAGGGGGCGTTTACGGTAAGTGTATCGTCTGTGGAAAGGCGATCGAGGAAAGACGCCTCGTTGCTATCCCCGAAGCCAAGATGTGTATCATTTGTAAATCGGCTGCGGAGAAGAGAAAAGTCTGAATGCGAGCTGTTCTTCTTCTCCCTATCCCTGTGACAGGTAAATAGTTTCGCCCTTGTGCAACCCCAAAATCACGCGGTAGCATCCTTTTATTGACCCTTGTGTGCGGGATATATCTTCTATGGACACGGAAGAGCGTTTCCAGGAACTTCTGCAAGATGCCATCGATTATGTCAAAACAGGTTTTCGTACACACAGGCCCCACAAAGCAGAGAAGGGTGAACAAGAGAAGGAGCATGCACTTCAGGAAGAAAGCCGCGGGTATGACCCCGGCATAGACGAAAGGATTCGGTCGTGCAGGTCGTGCAGGCTTCATGAAAAGAGGAAGAATGCGGTTCCTGGTACGGGCAATACCGATGCTGACATTGTATTCATCGGAGAGGGTCCTGGCGAGCAGGAGGACATACAGGGCCTGCCCTTTGTTGGCAAGGCGGGGCAGCTTCTGACTAAAATGCTCGCCGCCATTGAGCTCAAGAGGGAAGAGGTGTATATAACCAATGTGGTGAAGTGCCGCCCCCCCGGCAACCGGGCCCCTCTTCCCGATGAGGAGGAGGCCTGTTTTCCCTACCTGGAGCAGCAGATCCGGATGATTGGGCCGCGTATCATCGTGTGTCTGGGGGCCCCTGCCATAAAAACCATACTGAAATCAAATCTTGGCATAACAAAACTGAGAGGCCAGATTCACCGCTTCAATGAGGTTCCCGTGATCGCAACCTATCACCCCGCTGCAGTATTGCGATTCCCGGAACTGTACAAACGGGATGTGTGGAACGATCTCAAGCTGCTGCGGGAGCTTTACCGAGACATGCGTCCCAGCAGCTAGTGAAAGGAAAAACGGGCCACCCGCGATGTTTGCCGACATTGTCTTCAATAGACCGATACCGCCCCTCACCTATGGAATTCCCTCCGGAATGAACCTCAAGCCCGGCATGAGAGTACGGGTGGATCTCCGAAACAGTGAAACCTCCGGTATCGTTTACCGGCTTCTGGAACACACTGACTGCTCATACACCAAATCGATCAAGGAGGTGCTCGATTCGGAACCGGTTATCAACGAGGATCTCATGATCACGGCCGAATGGATGGCTCACTACTACCTGTGTTCAATCGGCGAATCTCTCTGGACGGTCATACCCAAAGGCATCAGGAAGAGAAACAAGATAATCGCCCCCGAGACACCTCTTGGGCAGGGGGATGAGTTTGATCTCACTCCTGAACAGGAAAAGGTGTTTCAGACACTGAAGAGGGCAGTCGATGAGAACAGGGGTGATCGATTCCTCCTGTACGGTGTTACCGGCAGTGGAAAGACTGAGATCTATCTCAGAATCATACACGAGGTGATTAAACGGGGGGAGGGGGCCATACTCCTCGTTCCCGAGATTTCACTCACACCACAGACTGTCCGTTATTTCTCACGGCGCGTGGGGGATGAGCTGGCCATACTGCACTCGCGTCTGACGCCTGCTGAAAAGATCAATGAGTGGTATCGGATTCTCTCGGGAAAGAAGCGAATTGTTATCGGAGCCCGGTCGGCTGTATTTGCCCCTCTCGGCAATATCGGTATGATCATTATCGATGAGGAACACGAGACGAGCTACAAGTCCGAAGAGACGCCCCGGTACAACGCAAAGAGCGTTGCATTCTACAGGGCAAAACGTCACAATGCATCGCTCATACTCGGAAGCGCCACTCCATCCATTGAATCCTATTACCATGCAAAGCTCAAGGGACTGCACCTTCTGCACCTTCCCCACAGGGTTCTCAATCAGAAGCTGCCGAAAGCATCCATATCCGATCTGCGAAAAGTACGAGGCGGTACGTTTATAGCAGCTCCGCTCTTCACCGCAATCGAAAAGAGGCTGCAAAGGGAGGAACAGGTTATACTGTTTCTCAACCGAAGGGGGTTTTCACCCCACGTGTACTGTGAAAGCTGCGGCCACGTGTTCAGGTGCAAACACTGCGACATAACGCTCACTTATCACAAAAAGGACAGGAATCTCTCCTGTCACTACTGCGGCTATGTGGAGACGCCACCTGATCTGTGCCCCAACTGTGGAGCAGAAACCATCTCCTTTTCCGGTTTCGGTACTGAGAAAATTGAGAGAGTGCTGAAGGACCACTTTCCCGGTGCAATTACCGTCCGCATGGATAGGGACACGGTCAGGAAGAGGGGGTCACTTGCACAGATACTGAACGCCTTCTCGAAAAGGCAGATCGATATACTCATCGGCACGCAGATCGTGTCGAAAGGCCTTCATTTTCCCAACGTCACCCTGGTCGGGGTACTCAACGCGGATATACCTCTGAACTTTCCCGATTTCAGGTCAGCTGAGCGGACCTTTAACCTTATCACGCAGGTGTCCGGGAGAGCAGGCAGGAGTGAAAAGGGGGGTGCAGTCATCATACAGACCTATAATCCTGCACATTATGCGATTCAGACCGCCAAGAACCAGGACTATGAAGAGTTCTTCACCCGGGAAATCAAGTTCAGACAGGCCCTTGTGTACCCGCCCTTCTGCCGTATTATCAGGCTTGTATTCCGGGGTACAGACCCCGATGCGCTGCTCGCTAGCGGTGAAAGGGCCGCGACATTCATACGGGAGCGTTTTGATGAGTATATCTCTCTACTCGGTCCCACCCACTGCCCCCTTTCCAGAATAAAGAACAACTACCGCGTGCATCTCATTCTGAAGGTCAGGGAAACAGCATCGGTAAAGAAGGCCCTGGGAGAGCTTCAGGAGCTCATGCGAAGCAAAGGGGAGGGGTATATGGAGATCGATATCGATCCGATAAGCATGCTGTGACCCCTTACAGATACTTT
>JAGLSF010000185.1 GCA_023136305.1 Spirochaetota bacterium | reverse complement strand
GACGTCCGGCGACCACAACATTCCTGAGCGTTCCAATCCCCTCCACTTCTATTTCCACCACATCGCCCGGTTCCATTGCTCCAACACCGGATGGTGTTCCGGTTGTGATGATATCGCCCGGCAGAAGTGTCATGATGTGCGAGATAAATGAGAAGAGTCTGAACATGGGGAATATGAAGTTTTTCGTATTTGAGGCCTGTCGCGGTTCCCCGTTCAGTCGGGATACTATGTGTAGGTTGCCCGGATCGATTTCGGTCTCTATGCAGGGTCCGATGGGACAGAAGGTGTCAAAGGATTTTGCCCGGGTCCACTGACCGTCCCTTCGCTGCAGGTCCCGGGCCGTCACATCATTGAGACAGGTATAGCCGAGGATACAGTTGGGCGCATTCCCCTCATCGACCTCCCGTGCTCTCTTCCCCACAACGGCGGCAATTTCCGCCTCATAGTCCACCTGTCCCGCTGAGGGTGGATAGACGATTTCATCATTGTGGCCAATGACTGCAGTGGAGGGCTTCATGAAGAGTACCGGTTCTGCGGGGATCTCATGGCCGAGCTCCTCGGCATGGTCCCTGTAATTTATGCCCACGGCAATGATCTTGGAAGGCCGAACCGGAGGAAGAATGGTGACCTCCCCCAGCTTGTAGGAATGCTGCCTGTTCAGGCTGAAATCGGTGAAGACAGCACCGTCGGTGTTGAAGATATCACCTTCGAGGGGAAACAGGGTGCTCTCCTCAAGAACCCCGTGAAGAACAGATCCATCTGCACTGAACTGCACAATTTTCATGACCCCACCTGTCCCTTGGACTGGAAATTCAATCTTTGCAGTGTTACCATAAACTGTTATGTTGTTATATTAGTTCAATGTGGGGTTTTCGCAAGCAGATAAAAGTTGGGGGCAGTTCAACAGCGAGGGGGGGTTGATCGATGAAGAGAATAGTGATAGCGGTTCTGTTTCTCTTTGTGAGTACATCGGTTTTTGCCAAGAAGATCGAGATCACCTTCTGGCACAGCCTCGGCTTTCATATAAAGGATGTGGTCGAGGACATGGTTGAGGAGTATAACGAGACACACTCCGGAGTCAAGGTTGATGCCGTTTTTCAGGGCCTCTACGAGGAGCTTCAGGTCAAGATGATGACCGCGGCGGTGACGAGGCAGCTTCCCGATATTGCACAGGTACAGTACGAGTATCTCGAGACATATATCGATAATGATCTTGTTGAACCGATCGACAGGTACCTGGATGAGGAGATGAAAGAGGATGTACCGGAAATCATGTGGAAGCTCGTGACCAGGGACAATCAGATATACGGCGTCCCCTTCTGTGTGAGCGCCACCATGTTCTATTACAATAAAAATGCCTTCGAGAGGGTAGGCTTGGATCCTGAGAGACCGCCATCGAACTGGAACGAGCTGATCGAGATGGGGAAGAAACTCACCGCTGATACGGACGGCGATGGCGTAACCGATTCATATGCAATGATGTTCTGGACCGACGGTTTCTACGGTCTGGCACCCGTGCTCTGGGCATATGGGGGCGAGTTCTTCAACGAGGATAATACCCGCATCAACCTTACCTCCGATGAGATGGTGCAGGCCGTATCCATGCTCCGTGATTTGGTCTACAAACACCGCATCATGCCCCAGAACTGGACCGACTGGGAAGGCGGGCAGGCATTCCTCACCGGGAAACTGGCAATGGGTTTTTTCAGCAGTGCCGGGATCTCCTATGGTGAACAGAACCTGCCCTGGGAACTGGGAATCGCTCCCATGCCTGAAATCAACGGCTCACGCCAAACTGCCATTGGCGGTTCCGGTCTTCTGAGCTTCGCGACGAAGTCGAAGAAGAAGAGGGCCGCTCATGAGTTCATCGAATGGATGGTGAACAAGGAAAATACAATACGGTTTCATGAAGCCATCGGGTACATTCCTGTACGAAAATCCGCGCTCAACTCGTTGACACTCAAGGCTTTTCATCGCGATAACCCGAACTACAGGATAACGGTGGAGGCCCTCTCCTATGCGCGGCCGCTTCCCCAGCACAGCGATTACTACAAGATCAACGTGAAGCTCAGGGAGATGCTCGAGCGCATATTCCTGCTGGGTGGCCAACCCCTGGAGGAGCTTCGTAAAACGGAGCGTGAAATCAACGCAATGATCCAGTGACCTCTGTTTTTTCGGTTCACCCTGTGCGCTGCAGTACAATCCTGCCGATACTAGTGTAAGATATAATACTTCGAAGGAAGTACATTTAAAGAGCGATGCAGGTCATCAGGCAATTCCTCGTTTTTGATATCATTACCTTCGGTACATACGATATACAGATGTTCGAAGTCCTCCTCCTGATTCCCCTCATCCTTGCGGTCATCATTATCATGAGGCTGCATACCCGGTTCATAAAAAAACGGAAGCAGAAAAGGAAGAAAACTCCCAGAGCCATTACGATTATCATTCGAATCCTGCTTGTTATTCTCGCCGTTTTCGTTTCCCTGCGCATACTGGGTGTACGGCTGTACAATTTTTTCGATTTTGCCGGTGAGGTGCTCAGATTCAAGCTGTTCACCCTCGGCGAGACCGATGTGAGCCTGCTCACCATCATCGTGATGGCCGCTGTCGTGTATGTTTCCACCAAACTCGCGAAACTGGTACGCAACTATTTCAATAAAACCGTATTTCCCCGCCTCAAGATCGAACCGGGGCTGCAATTTTCACTTTCCAAGCTTATCGGATACATCGTAATCGCCATTGGTATTCTCATTGCAATACAGGGAATGGGCATACGTCTGTCAGCCCTCACCGTATTCGCGGGTGTGCTTGGTGTTGGAATCGGGTTCGGCATGCAGAGCATCACTGCGAATTTCGTATCAGGAGTCGCCATACTGTTTGAGCGGCCGATACAGGAAGGTGACATGGTCAAAGTGGGGGCCATGATCGGTACGGTGATGAAGATAAACCTTCGTGCCACTATTATCAGAACTATCGACAACGAGCATCTCATCGTTCCCAATACGCAGTTCGTCAATTCCACTGTGGAGAACATGTCGCACAGCGACCCGAAACTGCGTCTGCACGTGGATGTTGGTGTGGCATATGGAACTGACCCCCATCTGGTGCGTGAAGCTCTGCTTGAGGCGGCTCGCGTCACGGAGAATATTCTCGGGGTTCCCGAGCCGGATGTGCTGTTTACCTCATTCGGTGATTCGGCACTCAATTTCGTGCTCAGGGTGTGGGTGGCCGACCCTTTCATGCAGCTGAAGGTCAAAAGCGAGCTTCACTATGCCATTGTCGATCAGTTCAGGCAGAGAGAAATAACGATCCCCTTCCCGCAGCGCGACGTCCACATCAGGCAGTTGCCCCGACAGGTGCAGTGAACAGGCGCTCGAATATACCTGGCATAGATCACCATGAAAAGCGGAGGTAATGCGCTATGGGAAAACTGACCGGCCATACTGCTCTTGTAACCGGCAGCACCCGGGGTACAGGAAAGGCTATAGCCCTGCGGTTTGCCCGTGACGGCGCTTCGATCGGGGTTGTTGGTCTGAGGAGCAGGGGTGAAGAGGTGGTGGACCAGATTCAAGCTCTCGGTGCCCGGGCATTATTCGTTCAGGCCGATATCTCCCACAGCATGGAGGTGGAGCGCATGGTCGAAGAAATAAGCGGTGTGCTCGGGACGGTCGATATTCTGGTGAACAATGCGGCTATAACCGATTACGAGTACAGCTCTGCATGGGAAGTGCGGGAGGAAATGTGGGACCGAATATGTGAAGTGAACCTCAAGGGAACATTCCTGTGCTGTCGCGCTGTTCTGCCGCCAATGCTCGGCCAGGGCTGGGGTAGGATAGTCAATATATCATCCACATCGGGAATTAACGGCGGCACATCGGGCGTTCACTATGCCGCATCCAAGGGAGGGGTCATCGCCCTGAGTAAGGCCCTTGCACGAGAGGTTGCGGGCCATGGCGTTACGGTGAACGTGGTTGCGCCGAGCAAGATCGATACGGATATGTTTCGAATGGCAGCTCCGGGTGCCAAAAGGGAGGAAACCATTAGCAGGATACCTGTCGGCCGCCTCGGCCAGCCTGAAGATATTGCCGAAGCGGTTGCCTATTTTGCCGGGGAAGATGCGGCCTATACAACGGGCCAGGTGCTCGTCGTGTCCGGAGGGTACTGAGCCTGTTCCCCCATCATGCATGGTTTTGGACAGGAACCCAGCCATCTGCCGTCCCTCCCTGTGCAGGTACTATAAGTTTTTATTATAGGTTTATACTTCCTATAAAAACATTTTATCATTCCACACCTGGAAAGCGGTTCTCAGTCCTCCTCAAAACATGTACTATTGTTCAAGGAGATAGAGCCTCATGAAAAAGTATATTCTCAAGTGTACTGAATGCGGCGCGGAGTACGATGATGACAGTTTCAGACTCCGATGCGACAATACACAGGGTCCTGCACTGCTGCGGTCCATATACAAAGACAAGGTACTGACCCCTCGTGATGATAATCCCGGCATGTTCAAATATAACGATTTCCTGCCAGTCGAACGAATGCTCGACATTGAAGGCAGACCGGTTACCTTCAAGAGTGAGGCCCTCGCCGGTATCCTGGGATTGAAAAACCTTTACATCATCTTCAACGGATACTGGCCCGAGAGGAACGCCTTGATGCGTACGGCTTCCTTCAAGGAACTGGAAGCACCATCGGTTTTGGCAAGAATCCCCGAAAAGCATAACGGCACGATTGTGGTCGCTTCAGCGGGAAATACGGGCAGGGCATTTGCGCATATTTGCTCTATGAACAATATTCCACTTGTACTGGT
>JAGLSF010000184.1 GCA_023136305.1 Spirochaetota bacterium | reverse complement strand
CTTGGCTGGGGGGTGGGCGGCATTGAAGCGGAAGCGGTGATACTGGGACAGCCCTATTACATGCTCATGCCAGATGTGATCGGGTTCAAGCTCATGGGAAAGCTGAATCCCGGGACCACACCCACGGATATCGTGCTCAGGGTGACGGAGCAGCTCCGGGAGTATGGAGTTGTCGGGAAGCTTGTTGAGTTTTTCGGTCCGGGACTGAACGCCATGAACGTGGCTGACAGGGCACTGGTGAGCAACATGTCTCCCGAAACAGGTGCGACGGCACTTTTCTTCCCCGTTGACCGGCAGACCCTAATCTACCTGGAGGGATCGGGCAGGTCGAAAGAGCTCGTCGGGCTTGTAGAGTCCTATACGCGGGAGCAGGGCCTTTTCAGGGAGGATGGGGGCATCGACCCTCAATTCACCGACGTGATCGAGCTCGACCTGGGGACTGTGGAGCCATCAATCGCAGGACCTTCGAGGCCACAGGACAGGATTTCCCTGTCGAAGGCTCACACTTCCATACCGGGAATGCTCGGGAAGGCGAAGCGTGATCGGAAGCAGGTGCACCTGGACCTCGACGGGCGGGACATTTCTCTCGAAGATGGTTCTGTGGTGATTGCAGCTATCACGAGCTGTACGAACACGTCCAACCCCACCGTACTCATCAGTGCAGGGCTCCTCGCAAAAAAGGCCGTGCAGCTGGGCCTGCAGGTCCCGTCCCATGTGAAAACGAGCCTTGCGCCGGGTTCGAAGGTGGTGACCCGTTACCTGGAAGGCGCGGGGCTGATGCCCTATCTCGAGGCACTCGGTTTTCACGTGGTGGGATACGGATGTACGACATGTATCGGGAACTCAGGCCCTCTGCGTGAGGAGATCAGTGCAGCGGTGCGAGAAAACGATCTCATCGCGGCGAGCGTGCTGTCAGGAAACCGTAACTTCGAGGGCAGGATTCATCCGGACGTTCGTGCGAGCTACTTGATGTCGCCCGTACTCGTGGTTGCCTATGCACTTGCGGGTACGATGAACCTGAATCTTACCACTGCCCCCCTTGGTACCGATCGAAACGGCGAGGAGGTGTTTCTCAGAGACATCTGGCCGGACGAGGGAAAAGTGCAGGAAGCCATCAACGCAAGTGTGTCCGCCTCCCTGTTTAACGAGGAGTATGGTGATGTGTACACCGGAAATCAGACCTGGAATCAGGTGAAGATAACCAGGGCCAAGCGTTATAACTGGAGTGACAAATCCACCTACATACGAAAACCGACCTTCTTCGATGAAATGCCGGCCGAGTCTCCACCGGCAGTGCCCATTGAAAATGCACGGGTACTCGCCATGCTCGGCGATATGATCACCACCGATCATATATCACCCGCCGGAAGCATACCCGCGGAGAGCCCTGCAGGCAGATGGCTCATCGACAGAGGTGTGAAACCGAGGGACTTCAACTCCTTCGGATCGCGGCGTGGTAATCATGAGGTCATGATGCGCGGTACCTTCGGAAACATCAGGATAAGAAATATGCTCGTGCCCGAAACGGAGGGGGGCGTAACGAAGCTTTTCCCCTCAGGGGCTGTACTCCCCATATACGATGCCGCCACTGAGTATGTGAAACGGGGTGTACCCCTCATCGTGCTGGCGGGTAAGGAGTACGGAGCAGGATCATCCCGCGACTGGGCTGCCAAGGGAACACTCCTGCTGGGCGTGAAGGCCGTCATAGCTGAAAGCTTCGAGCGTATTCACCGAAGCAATCTCATCGGTATGGGTGTGCTACCGCTGCAGTTTCTGAAGGGTGAGAGCGCCTCCTCGCTGGGATTGACCGGCCTTGAGCTGCTATCTTTCGAGCCGCTTGAGAAACCCGGTCAAAAACTGAGCGTGCGTGTGCAGGATGCGGAGGGAAAGGAACGTGAGTTTGCGGTGGAAGCCCGGATTGATACCCCTGTTGAGCTCGACTATTTCAGAAACGGCGGTATACTGCACACCGTACTCAGGCAGATGGCCCGCGATCAAGCATAGACCCCGTGTTTCCTGCAGCTGTCATAGAGCGCGACGATGTTTTCCGGAGGTACATCGGTCTGCAGGTGGTTTGCAGGTGTGAGAATGTACCCGCCTCCATGGGCAAATGTACGAATACAGCGCTTCACATCCTCCTCCACGTCCTTCACTGATCCGGGCATGGCCCTTTTCAGATCGATCCCCCCCATGAAGGAGAGCCTGTCACCATAGCTTCGTTTTATCTCTTCCCAGTCATTGACCGGAAGCGGTTCAAGCGGGTTGAGAATGTCGATGCCAGTGTCGCACAGGCTGTCAACTATCTTCATGATCACACCGTCGGTGTGGAAGGCAACGAAAAGATCTGACCTGTACTGTTTGATGGGAGAGACGATGCGCTTCAGCGCTGGTTTCAACAGCTCGTCGAAAGATTTCGGAGAGATGAGAAGGTCCTCGGTGCCGCCGTAATCATCACCTGGAATCTCGAAGATATCGATGTCCTTACCGCACTCGTTGATGTAGATCTCGTTGAGGCGCACAATGACATCGGTCACCTTTTCGATAATGAGGTGGGCAATTTCGGGCTCGAGCACCATGTCCATATAGAACTGCTCCCTGCCGCGAAGCTCGGCAGCCTGTTCAAAGGGGCCGTAAGAGTTGACGGCCCGCGCCACGATGGCGTGTGTGCCCTCCCGCTTCAGCATGGTGAGCCGCTCCCTGAGAAGGTCGAGTGTCAGGTAGTCTTCGGGAACGGGCCAGGCATAGGCTTCGATCTGCTCGGCGGTGAGGCCTGCCAGCGGCGCTCCCACACTGGTGATATTCGGACCCATACGCTGCCACTGTACACCCCATGCATCGATCAATGTGTCCGGAGGCGCACCGCCCAGATCGGTGAAGCCTGACCAGACATACCGGGTGTCCGTTCCGAGACGCTCCAGTACGCGGTCGTCGTAGTAGTTGGAATTCCGGGTTTTATAGCGCCTGAAGGGGGGAAGGGGGTCGCCCAGGTCAAGGTGCTCGAGGATCTTGAAATATGTCTCGTCCTGCAGGGTGTAGTAGCTCCCCCACAGTGCCATGGGTACGCGGTCCGGTTCATCGTGGTGAAGTGCGGTGAGCACCCTGTCTCGAGAGGTGATGGATTCCGACATGCGGGCCTCCTTCACGAGTCTGAATGGGTCACCCTACCATACTGGGATTCTCATAGAATGTCAACGTGCTCCCGGAAAAGAGGAACAGAGGGGTACAGATAGAGGAGTTCTCCTGTTCTTCCCTGTGTTTCATGGAGTAATAGAATCTCCGTCCAGATCATGCCCAAGAAGCGGAATGCCTGTATCTCTGAGCTGGGCTGTTTCGAAACGGGCATTGAAAAGTTCCCTTGGGAGACCGGCATTGATAATGTGGTTTCCCCAGGTGACCTGCTGCACCAGCCTCTCTTCCTCATAGCGCTCATTTCTGATGACGAGCATGGTCTCACGGTCTATCCACACAACATCTCTGGAGATCCCTTCATTTTTTGAAGGGTCGAAGGGAAAAAACTCGAATTCTATATGGGAAACTTTCTCCACCATTGAAACGTCACCGTTTGCGAGAAGGTACTCTATCCTCTCAATAATGGTGAGCATATCACTCTGATCTATGGTCTCCCCCCTGACTGAGGTGGCAAGGGCGCTGTCCTTCTTTACAGATAAAATTATCCCTCTCATGATACCGCCCCGGTGTCCCGTTACCTTCTCCCCGCCCGTATATACACCCACACTCCCCTTATCGAATGCACTGTTACCATCCAGGATATCCAGGCGTATCAGTTTTGGTTTCTTAAAGTAGTAGTTGATGATCCTCTCTTCCCGTCTGCCTCCGCCTATGCTGAACTCATGCATCCGGCACTGATAGTCCTCGATAAGCTCGTATCTGGCCTTTATGGCATGCAGGTAGGCATGTGCCGTGAGGCTTTGAGCGTACAGGGGTACACCTGCGGCTGCGATGAGCATAGTGAGGCAGAGCATCAGGACATTTTCCTTAACCACTGTTTAATCCTCCTCAATCGATGGCAATTCGCATGATTCGCCGAAAACATTTGCCAAAGCATGCCCCTACTGTTGTAATCCCTCGGGAAGTCCTCACTGTTCATTGTATCGCATCTGGGCGGGTTGAGAAAATCATTTTTTTACGCCCAGCCTTTCCATTGGAAGCGCCGACGAATATGTTTTACAATTGTAGTATCCGCCAAAGGGTGTGATATGAGCGGTAACATCAAATGTCAGTAAACTGAGGATTGTATGGCTGAGGGTAAACATGTCCAGAGAAGCCTGTTTGCAGATGAAATGAAAATGGAGTGGAATAATCCCGAGAGCGGTGAGCTGATGGACTGGGAGTCTGCGAATATGGGCCTCTTTGACAGGTCACAGGAGCTGATCATTCGCATGAACGGGAAAGGTGTGATTGAGGACATGCGCTGCCTCGGGGCAGATGATGATCTGCTGCCGGACACCTCGCTGTTCATCGGAAAACCGGTTAAGAAGATTCTGGACCCTGAACTTTGCCGCATACTTCATAATTCTGTAATTGAAACCCTGCAAAGCGGTGAGATTCAGATCCTGGAACACAGGTCCCCCGGGCTCTATGGTGAAAGCATACATGAGGTGCGGGTGATTCCTTCCGGAGCTGACAGTATAACAGCGATAATCAGAAATGTGAGTGAGAACAGAGATGCGCAGCTCAGGCTCATGGAGAGCGAGAACCGTTACCGTCTGCTTATTGAGCAGTCTCTGCAGGGTACCTTACTCCTGCAGGATTTCAAGATTATATACGCAAACGAGGCTGTGGTCCGTATTACGGGATTCAGCGTGGAGGAGCTGCAGGGCTTTTCACCAGAAGAACTGA
>JAGLSF010000183.1 GCA_023136305.1 Spirochaetota bacterium | reverse complement strand
CGACCACGATTATCGAGTTCGCCAGGGGATCTGAACACGGGGGTTTTGGCCGTGCATTCGCACAGCTGAGCGGTGATATTCTGCAGCGCGCCGTTGTGCTCTACATCGATGTGTCCTATGAGGAGTCATTTCGAAAGAACAGGAGGCGCTACAACCCTGACCGCCCCTACAGCATACTCGAGCATGGACTGCCCGACGAGAAGCTGGAAGTCCTGTACAGGGAGAACGACTGGGCTGAACTATCAGGGGTCGATGATGCATACCTGCATATCGGTGACAGGCACATCCCCTATGCCGTGCTCGAGAACGAGGATGACGTGACAACAGAAGGGGGTGAGGCCCTCGGTTCCAGGCTCGAGAAGGTCATGCATCTCCTGTGGGAACGCTCCAGGACGACACAACCCTGATCTTCCCGCACAGGCGGCACACGGAGCTCAAAGTATTTTTTCATACTCCATACTCATCCACGCTATTACACTATCCAGTAAGACCTATTGATTCTCCCATACTCATGATGAAGAATGAAACAGCTCAGGGAAACAACAGGGCAGCACTCGCCTTTATACTATCCTTCGTGAAGAGGCATATCCCCGCTGTGGCAGCCGGCGTATTCTTGCTCATGGGTGTAGATCTTGTACAACTCATCATTCCGCGCATCGTTCAGAGAACCTTCGATGTGCTTGGCAACGCAACCTTCTCCTCCGAGCTGATTATGCGAAACGCAGCCTTCATCCTCACACTCGCATTCGGCATGGTGGTGCTGAGGTTTTTCTGGCGGTTTTTCATCATGGGGACCGCACGAAGGATCGAGAAGGAGGTGCGGGAGGAGATGTTTAACCACCTGCAGGGGCTCGATTTCTCCTACTTCAACCGTACACGTACAGGGCATCTCATGGCCCTGATGGTAAACGACGTGAACGCCATACGGATGGCGGCCGGACCCTCCTTCCTGGCAATCACCGACGCCCTGTTCATGGGAACACTCTCACTGGTATTCCTCCTCTCCATCAATGTCAGGCTCACGCTTTTTGCTGTCCTGCCCCTGCCGTGTATCATTTTCATGATCGCGAAGTACGGCCCCCTCATACAGACGCGCTTCAAGGCAGTTCAGGAGTCCTTTGCGTCTATTTCAGCCCGCACACAGGAGGCCTTCTCGGGCATCAGGGTGGTCAAGGGTTATGTACAGGAGGAACACGAGATCGGAGAGTTCGAGCAAAAATGCGAGGATTATGTGCAGAAGAACCTTCGGCTCATAAAGATCTGGGGCGTATTTTTCCCTGCAGTGACGCTGTTTGCAAGCCTTTCCATGGCAATACTCTACCTGGTGGGAGGCAGATCGGTAATACTGGGGGACTTGAGTTTCGGTGAGTTCGTATCCTTCAGCATGTATCTTGGCCTTCTCATCTGGCCCGTGATTGCCATCGGCTGGGTGTTCATGATATTTCAGCGCGGCATTGCATCGTCGAAGCGGATTCTCGAGCTCATGCAGGCCGAACCCGATGTGACCGACCGAAGGGAGGCGACCGAGGGAAACGAGGGAGTCCCTTCAGGGGTGGTCGACTCGGAGGGGGTGCTCAGTGATATGGAGCTCGGTGCGGGGAGCATCAGCATCCGGAACCTGAACTTCAGTTATGACGGTGAAGTAAAAGTGCTGCAGGGTATAAACCTCGAGATACCGGCGGGTTCATCACTCGGAATCATGGGAAAACCGGGATCGGGCAAGTCCACGCTTGTTTCGCTTCTCTTCAGGCTCTTTCCCATACATGAAGGCGAGGTGCGGGTGGATGGTCGTGACATTCACGAACTGCCCCTCTCAAAGCTCAGGAGGTCAATCGGGTATGTACCACAAGATCCCTTTCTCTTTTCCGATTCCATACGGAACAATATTGCCTTCGGCGTTGACGAGGAGAAACAGGACCTTGACAGGGTCAGGCACTATGCAGAGATGACGGCCCTCTTCGATGATGTCATGGAATTCAAGGACGGATTCGATACCCTGGTGGGAGAGCGCGGGGTGACGCTCTCGGGCGGGCAGAAGCAGAGGGTGTCAATCGCCCGTGCCCTGTTCATAAAGCCGCGCATACTCATACTGGATGATGCGCTCTCATCGGTGGACGCCCGGGCAGAGCGGAAAGTGCTCCAAAACATACGCAGGGAGATGGCTGGGAGAACGGTGATATTCATATCACATAGAGTTTCAACGGTGATGGAGTGTGACAGCATTGTCGTGCTCGAAGGCGGAAAGATAGCCGAGCAGGGCAGCCATCGGGAGCTTCTTAAAAGGGATGGGTATTACAGCAGACTTTTTGAGCTCCAGCGCATAGAGGGAAAACTGCCGGAATAGGTATGGTCATGGAATACTATCACGAAGAGACAGCAGACAACGGGAAGCTCTACAACAGGGATGTGCTTCGTCTCCTCTTTTCATATATACTGCGCTACCAAAGGTATCTGGTGATGTCGCTGCTCTTCGTGTTTCTCATTGCCGGTGCAAGCCTGGCGGTACCCTTCTTCTTCAAGACCATCATCGACCGGCACATCTTCAAACAGGGCCGCGTTGTGGACAGGACAATGCTCACGGATGGACTTCTGAAGAGCGTCTCTACAGGCCTTCGGCGCAGTGTCATACTGACAGGCTCGGAGGTTTTTATGTTTCGATCGGACCTGAAACTCTTCTCGAGAAGCGAGAAAGAGGAGCTGATCGAGTCGGGTGCCCTCTCATCTGAGAGCTATGTGCTTATCGAGCTCCGGACCGACGATCCGGAGCTCGATAAGAAGATCATGAAATATGTGCAGCAGGGTAGTGTAACTTCATACGGGGATGGTGTCTTTCTCTTTGAGACATCAACACTCAATGCATTAAAGGTCAGTGAGATTGCACTGCTGCGGGAAGCTGATTTCAACCGTATTGTACAGTTCATCGTGCTTGTTATGGGTATTCTGCTCATGCAGTTTGCGGCCAGTTATTTACAGATCATCTTTCTCATGCGGCTTTCACAAAATGCCATGCGCGATCTGCGCAGGGACCTCTTTGCCCACATACTGAGCAGGGATGTGACCTACTATGACCGCAACCCCATCGGAAAACTCGTCAACCGGGTGACCAACGATATCGAACGGTTAAACGAGCTCTTCTCCTCTGTTCTCGTCACCTTCTTTCAGGACATTCTCATGCTGCTCGGCATAACGGTGATCATGTTCTTCACCAGTGTGACCCTGGCGCTGATCGTGGCAATCTCCTTTCCCTTTATCGCACTCTTCATCGTGCTCTTTCGTGTGCAGGTACGCAATGCCTACCGGAAGATCCGTACCAGGATCAGTGAGCTGAACAGCTTCCTCAATGAGACCATAACGGGAATTCGCATTGTGCAGATATTCGTACGGGAGGTCGACAATTTCCGAAAGTTCATGCACAAGAATGATGATGTGTACCGGGCGCAGATGGGTCAGCTCTATGTCAATGCTGTGTTCAGACCGCTTATCGGATTCATGCGCTGGTTTGCCATTGCCGCAGTCATCTACTTCGGGGCACGCGGGATTGTCCAGGACCAGGTCTCATACGGTCTTCTCGTCATGTTCATAGCCTATATCGAACGTTTTTTCCATCCCATACGGGACCTGTCGGAGAAGTTTGACATCATGCAGAGTGCAACAGCTGCGGGGGAGAAGATCCTCTCGGTTTTCCGCGAGGAGGGGGTGCGTGAACACAGGCGCGTTGGTTCCGGGCCGGATCCGAACCTTGAGTTTCACGGCAGAATCGAATTCCAGGATGTCTGGTTCAGCTACAAACCGGATGAGTGGGTGCTCCGGGGTGTGAGTTTTACCGTCGAACCGCAACAGACGCTCGCGATCGTCGGGGAAACCGGGGCGGGCAAAACCACTATCATAAACATACTGTCCCGGTTCTACCGTGTTCAACGGGGACGGGTACTGATCGATGGCGTGGATATACAGGACATTCCTTATGAGACGGTCAGGAGTTATATCGTAACCGTCATGCAGGATGTCTTTCTCTTCTCGAGAAGCCTGCGGGAAAATATCACCCTCGGCTTCCCCTATGATGAGGAGCGGTTTGCATCTGTTTCCCGCATCACCCATATCGACCGCTTCATCCGCGCCCTGCCTGGCGGGCGAGATGAGCAGGTCATGGAGCGCGGGGCCACCTTCTCTGCCGGTGAACGCCAGCTCCTCTCCTTTGCTCGTGCGCTCTACGCAGACCCCGCTGTGCTTGTACTTGACGAGGCCACCTCGAGTATTGATACAGAGACGGAACGCCTCATTCAGGATGCTATCATCGGGCTCATGCGGGGGCGCACCTCCATTGTGATCGCCCACCGCCTCTCCACAATCAAACATGCGCAGAAGATCATCGTTCTCGATCAGGGCGCCATTGTCGAACAGGGCAGGCACGAGGAACTGATGCGCGGGAAGGGGCTCTACAGAAGCCTCTACACGCTGCAGTTCGACGCACCGAGGTAAGTCCACCGTATCACTCACAGGTTCCACATATGCATCCCGCATACAAAGCGGTTGTTTAACCACCCTCCGGGTACTATTTTTATAGAGAAGCTGACTGTACTACCCCATGACATGAGTATGGACTCATCTGCGTACGATAAAGGTGGCGCATTTCGAATGAAGAAATGGTGTTGCTCCAGAGAGGATGGCAGTTATGATCACTGAGGGCCTTGAACCAGGGAGGCTCTGGTATTACTTCGAGGAGATCTCTGGGATCCCCCGTGCATCGGGGGATGAGCGGGGGATTCTGGACTACCTGCTTCGCTTTGCCCGTGAAGGGGGGATTGAACACCGTGAAGACGGGGCGGGAAATATCGTTATGCACAGGCCTGTGGGTGAGAAATAT
>JAGLSF010000182.1 GCA_023136305.1 Spirochaetota bacterium | reverse complement strand
TCCTCGACTCATACATGGGGTTTTTCGCCATCTATCTGGTCATTGCCGGGCTCGACCCGACCAGGGCAGCCCTTATTGCCACGGCAACGAGTTTTGTAGGGAATTCCCTGCAGCCCTTCATGGGATATGCGGCCGACCGGGTACGCGGCAAACTTCCGGTATTTCTCGGTTTGTGCATAACCGCGATTTCCATGTCTCTTATTGGCCTCACGACAGCCTACGGTACGCTTTTCATACTCGTGCTGCTGGGCCAGATCGGCTCGTCTTTCTTCCATCCTGCAGGCGCAAATATAGCAAGTGCTGCAGGCCTAACGAACAGGGACAGGAGCTTTGCCTTCTTCTCCTTTATAGGCACCATTGGTTATTCAATCTCACAGCCTCTCTTCTCGGGCTTCACAGGCAGGTTCGGTACACACAGCTCTCCATACCTGGCCATTCCCACCGTACTCGTCGCGATTGCCTACCTCCTATTGAGCAGAATGGAGGTGCACGGACCTGCCGAGTCGGCGAAGCTCGGCGAGCTAAAGAAAATCCTGCTTGGCCGGGCAGGCCCCCTGCTCCTGCTCTTCCTTATCATGGTGTTTCGCTCCGCCTTTGTGCTGTCCATGGCCACCTTCCTCGCCAAGACATTTGAGCAGTGGGGATTCTCCCGTATCGTGTACAGCACTGCCGTACCGGTATTTCTCATTGCGGGTGCCTTTGGTATACTCGCTGCTGGTCATCTCACTCATGTCATCAAGCCACGCATGTTGCTTGCCGTCACCCAGACCGCCTTTGTGCCCTTCTTCATCATCTTCCTCCGGTACGGGAAATCGGGCAATCTCACCATGTCACTTGTCTTTCTCGCATGCTGCGGCTTCATTGTATCGGGCGGGCACGGTGCCAACATCGTCATGGGGCACCGCATTGCTCCTGAAATGACCTCAACGGTGTCGGGGATACTCATGGGTTTTGCCTGGGCTGCATCGAGCTTCGGCCCCACACTCTGCGCCTACACCGCTGACCTCATACCCGGTCTATCGGGGCTGGCATCGGGGCTGCTCCTGCTCACCATCTTTCCCATCGCAGCCTCTATTCTTTCCCTGCTTCTCCCTACTTCTGTTGACGGCTGAGCAGGATAATCTCAGGTCGATATTCGAAATGGATGGTATCGAAATGATACCACTTGCCGCCCCACACAAAACCTTCACCCTCAAAGGCATCGACAACAGCCTGTGGCGGCTGCCAGCGCCCGGCAAGGGATATGCGGTCCCACCCATTCTTCCAAACTGAACTCCACCGCCAGTACACCTGTTTTCCACCGTAGGTTCTGGGCACGATATCCAACGCCAGCCCATAAGCATGATAGCTCAATGCATCACTGCCGTCGACCTTTCTCCTGTCCATCGAGAAGATGATGCTGATACCATCAACATAGTGTCTGACCTCTGGCGATTCAATTGATGCCTCGGCAATCCGCGACTCAACGCGCCTGAGCGGTTCCTTACAGAGATCGTGTACGAAAACCCGGTGTTTGAGAAAGTTGACCCAGCCACTGTACAGTACAACCTCCCGTTCAGTATCACCAACTAGTGCATTGAGGAAGTCGGTGGAACGGTTGGTCGGATGGGGAACCTTTTCAGGCAAGGCTTGCATATATCCGATCGGATACCTGTACAGTATGGGGTCATACAGATGATAATCGGCCTTATGTTCTTCGGAGAGCATTCTTCCCCGCAGATAATAGATGCGTGAGCCCCTCACCATGAAGTAAAGTTCCCCCTCCTCCCAGCCCATATCCTCGATCCTTTCCCCGTAGGACGCGCGCAGGGCGTTGAACACCCTGATCGGTTCAAATGGGACAATCCCGTCGGCCAGGCCCATGCCGGTTGTGACCATAGTCACACAGCAGACAATGGAGAAGAGTATCCCTCTCATGTATATCCCATCATGTGAGAACAGTGCTCCCCCAGCTCCCAAAATACCTGATCAACGCACTCCTCGTCACCCCGGGATTCATGAAGAAATAGGGGAAATCACGATCAGGAATGCGACAGAGATGGAACGTGGCGCTCATGACAAAGTATGGGCGGGGTTCCACATGGTAAAATCCTTCGAGTATCTGCTCGTTTATCCATTCATAATTCGCACCACCCACACCGTGCATGAATACCCCTGCCACATGGAGCCTGAGAAACAGCGTGAGTGGCGATGCTTTGGGCACAATGGTATACCTTTTCAAATCCGATGCGTCAACTCTGTTGGTGCTTAATTGATGACGCCGGCCATCTCGAATAATCCAGAAGGGAAGTTCTCCCCCTTCCAGTTTTGGAAATGGATAGTTCCTGAATCGAAACCGAAACAGATCACCAAAGCGGTCGATCGACTGATTGTACACAGCTCTGAACCGCTCTGCTTCCGTATATATGCGCCCCAGGAACTCGCTGTACTCCGCACCTGCAAGCAATTCGGTAAGAAACATATGCCTTGCTGTTATACCGTTGAACCTGATAAAACCATCTGCAAGTCTTTCCCTCAGCGGAAGCGAAGGGTCCTGCCCGAGGAATATTTCACTGAATCGCCTGAATTCCTGTATACAGGTGTACCCTGTATCGTGGAGAACACTTTTCAGATGGCTTTCAATCTCTTTGAAAAACCCTTCCACGCGCTCGGACTCGAGAGATGAGAAGGTGTACAGGGGCTTCTCCGACACCACAAAGTTAAAAACCTTTGGCCTTTCCTTCGCGGAGTAGGGGCCACTCCCGTGGGTGGGGGTTTCCCCCACCCACGGGCAACGCACGCGAAGGTCTGTTCTATCCGTGTCCATGAAGACAATGCATTTGTCTTCCCGCTGTATGAGATCGACGAGATGAAACCGTATCCCTATTCCTGGATGAAAGAAATGCAGCTGATGGCAGGTTGACAGCATACCCCCATTGCGAAGGGCCTTTGAAAACTGCTCGACTCCTGGGAGAAAGAGAATCTCACCATGACCCGATGGAGGTTTGAGAAGTTTCTTTTTCATGACACATCTTACAAAAATACAGACGGGTCTATCACGCCGAGAGCTTCGCTGCTGTAAAAGGGTTCCGCATAGGCTGTGCCAATGAGGCTGCCGAAATATCTGTCCCTTGTGCGCACATAATCAAATACCGCACTGTTCTTCGGGTTGTCTATGAACTGCGACCGGTAGCAGCGTGCAGCCTCGATCTTTCTCTCAAAGTGGCTCGAAGTGTCTACGAGAAAGCTGTACCTGGGAATGGCCCGAAGATGCGAGCAGGAGTAGTGAAAGAGCCGGCCCGTGTACCAGGGATCACCCTCAAGTGAAAGCTTCGTATACTTTGCATAGAACCGGGCACCAATGGAAAGAGCATTGGCAGCGATGTGATCTGGGTGCGCATCTTCTGAAAGGGGGCTGAAGAGTGCGTCCGGTTGCATGAGCCTTATCTTTTCGGCGAGAAGCAGCCTGGCATTCTCTGTATCGAAGAGATACCGGTTGGGGAGATCCAGATTCAGCCTCTCCTCGATACCGAGTACAGAACTTGCCTCCTCAGTTTCCCTCTTTCTCTTCTCCTCATTTCCGAATGGCGTGGGTTCGCCGGAGGTGAGATCCACGATGATGATCCGATACCCCCTCTCTTTGAGGAGGAGCATGGTACCACCCATACCGAGCTCTGCATCATCGGGATGGGGTGCAACGACGAGAAAGCATTTCTGTTTCATCGATGAACGGCCACCCTTCGCTCCTCTGTGTTCCCCATGCTCCTCCTGATAACGCCCCGGTAATAATCAAGACGCTTCAGGGGATCGTCAAGTCCGTCCATGAACTTGCGGGTATCATCAAGATATATCATATCAACTGGAATTTCTCCATACTCGGTTCCTGTCCGAATGATCTCCAGTAGCAATTCAAGACAGATTCCATAACTCTGTTCACAGAGATTTATCCGCCTCAGGAATGACCTTCGATAGCCCCGGAATCCGCAGAAGGGATCTGAAAAGCAGACCGAAAAATCCCTCCTGAGCATTCCTGATATATACCTGTTTATCAGGTATCTCGATCTGGGGATACCTGAGATGCGGCAGGTGTCACTGTAGCGCGTACCGAGCACCACCTCACGATGCTCGAGGGCCTTTTCAAAGCTGTGTATGTCCTCCGGCCGGTGCTGCAGGTCCGTATCGAGGCTGATAACCCGCTCGTAGCCATGCTGCAAAGCAGCCTGGAATCCCGATATGAGAGCCGCCCCGTAGCCCTTTCGCGTGGGATGACAGATCAGGTGCACCCTCCCACCTATACGCTCCGCGTTGCTTTCGATTATTTCAGTACTTTCATCAGTCGATCCGTCATCAACGAAAAGAATATCCGCCCCGGTACTTCGGCTCAACCGACTCATAAACGTTCCGAGAGTGGAGCACTCATTGAACACGGGGCATATGATGATTGTATCAAACATGGAGTATGTACCTTCACGTGCAGTGTGAAAAAGAGCACGGTAATCAACCCAGTCATGAACCACCCACCCATAAAATACACGTCGTCTTCGCAAAAAGCAAACCTTCACTTGACTGCCATCTTTCCCATATTATGGTTATACCTATACAGAAAAATCCAGCTCCTGAAGTGGACTAGAGTAAAACAATGGAGGAATATATGGCAACGGTAACACTGAATGGGAAAGAAACGCATACGGTTGGAGATCTCCCTGCAAAGGGAAGCAAAGGTGCGGATTTCAAACTGACCAGGGCAGGCCTGAGTGATGTCTCTCTCGCCGATTATGCGGGCAAGAAAAAGATCCTGAACATCGTTATCAGTTTGGACACGGGTGTCTGTGCTGAATCGGCCCGCCGATTCAACGAAGCCATCACGAAATACCCCGACACGGTGGTTCTCACCATCA
>JAGLSF010000181.1 GCA_023136305.1 Spirochaetota bacterium | reverse complement strand
TTCGTTCATCACCATGCCAGTAGGCTCCCGCGAGATTGAGCAGTTTGAATGCCTTGATGAATCCAGTTGAGGGAAGATGGGGTCCCTTGCACAGGTCTATGAAATCACCGTTCTGATAGAAGCTGATTTCCTCGTTGTCACCCAGTTCCCTGATAAGCTCGACCTTGTAGTCTTCTCCCCTCTCCTTGAAAAACTCGACCGCATCATCCCTGGATTTGACGAAACGCGTAAACTTCTGATCCTCTTTGACGATGCATTCCATCTCCCCTTCGATCTTCTCGAGCTCCTCCGAGGAAAGCGGATCCTTGAAATCAAAGTCATAGTAGAAACCATTCTTGATAGCAGGACCGATGGCAAGCCTAACATCAGGGTAGAGGTGCTGCACTGCCTGTGCCATCACGTGGGATGTGCTGTGGCGGAGTATATCCTGAGCCTCTTTTGAGGTAACCCTGACCAGTTCCGCCTTGCCATCCGTGGGGATCGGAGCGTGCATATCAAAGAGTTCTCCCTCTATTGCAACCCCTATGATGTTTTCACCATTTTTCACCGGATGGCACTTCAGGAGGTCGGCAAAGCTCTCTCCATTCTTAATATCAAGCTCACTGCCATTGAGAACAATTTTTACACTATCCAACTTTTTGACCTTTGCCCTGTATCAGTAATCCCTAATATATTTAATATCATGAGTAAAATCCACATATCTTTCTATTTTGAGGCTTCGGGAATCCACTATTCCCACCCTCTCAATGCATTATCGCAAGTAGTAGGGTGCAGGACAAAAGGTATATTGATTCTTACACAAATTCATGCGAGTATTACACATATTTAAAAGTTAAATGGAGAGATACAGATGGATTGGACTGAACATCTGCTGCATAAACTGAACGCTGAAGAAAGAAGAAATGAATACGACAATCGAATTGCCAATATGACTAAACAGGATTTTGAAAAGTTCAGTGAGTGGTTTCGCGATTTGTCGGAAGATGAAAAGTTTTATGTGTACTTCATAGAGAGAGCAATGCGCCTGATAAACGAATGATGCAGACACATCATGTAAGATACCTGACCACAGCTTCCTTCAGTAACTGTTCACAGTATTGGCACAGACGTACACGGTACTGCGCATGAATGAATACCTCGATGCACTGTTGCACTTCAAAGTGGTCATTGCAGAACACGCTATTCTCAGCGTTGGACTACTTCTTGCCGCAGGGTATATTTTAGGAAAACTCTTCGAGCGGATCCGGCTCCCCTCAATAACCGGCTACATCCTCGCAGGACTACTCATGGGCGAATCTGTCTCAGGAATTATCACTCATGAGATGTCAGGCAATCTGCATATACTCACCGAGATTGCTCTCGGAATCATCGCTCTCACTATCGGTGGGGAGTTCAGCCTCGACAAGATCAAACGGACCGGTGTCAAGATCATAACCATAACGGTCTTTGAAGCGATAGGTGCCTTTGTAGTTGTCACTTTCTTTCTCACTATCGCTGGCTTCGGTATCTTCTATGCATTGCTTCTTGGCACCATAGCCTCGGCAACAGCACCCGCAGCAACAGTGATCATCGTGAGGGAATTGAGGGCCCGGGGAGAGTTCATAGATTATCTGTACGGTGTTGTAGCCTTTGACGATGCGATAAGTGTGATTCTGTTCAGCATCGTTTTCTCACTCATCACTCCATTTCTCACGTCCATAGTCATGCAGGGAGCAGCCCTGAGGGGTGTGATGCATGCCTTTCTTGAGATCATCCTTTCGGCATTTCTCGGATTTGCAGGGGGATACATACTCAGCTTCACGACAAGGAAGAAATACAAGGTAAACGAGATACTGCTCATTGCAGTTTCGACTCTCTTCATCGTCATTGCGCTCTCCATGGCATTCCGACTGTCGCTCCTCATTGCCAGCATGGTTATGGGTGCCACTCTCATAAATCTCTCCTCGAAAAACAGACGCATCTTCACCATCCTGGAACCCATAACTCCACCTCTGTTTGCGCTTTTTTTCATACTTGCCGGTACGGAGCTCAACATCGCTGTCTTTGCGGGAGGGACTACTGTGCTCTACGGCTTCGTATACCTTGTAAGCAGATTCGCGGGAAAATACACAGGAGTTTATTTAGGAGCGCTAATCACCAGGGCACCGGAAGGAGCAAGGCGCTACCTTGGATTTTGCCTCTTTCCCCAGGCTGGAGTGGCTATAGGACTTGTCCTGTTTTTACAAACATCACCGCTTCTTCTGCAAAGCAGACCGGAAGTACAGCAGATGCTTGCTACAATCGTCAATATCATACTCATGACCGTCTTCATCAATGAATTGATCGGACCTGTCATATCACGGTTCGGAATCGTAAGGGGAGTCGATATAGAGCGGAGGTAAAGGATCTATGGATATTTTCTCCATCGTTGATGAAAACATCTGCTCCGTGTCTCTGAGGGCACGGAACAAGGATGCCTGCCTGCGGGAGCTTGCGCAGCTCGTCGCAGCCTCTTACTCCGATCTGGGCCACGAGACCATCCTGCAGGGTCTCGTGGAGCGCGAATCAAAGGGAAGCACGGCCTTCGGTGAGGAAATTGCTATTCCGCACGCACGTATCAAGGACATCGACAGGTTCGCGCTCTCAATAGGCGTATCGAAAAAAGGTCTCGACTTCGAGAGTCTTGACAAAAAGAAAACAAAGATATTCTTCACCATTATCGGACCAGGTCTGGAGCAGGAGTCCTATCTCAAGATACTGGCACAGGTCTCACGGGTCGCAAAAAACCGTTATGCCCGAAGGGAGTTGCTGAATGCTCGAACCCCTGTTGCGCTGAAAGAGACATTCTTCCGCTACATTGCTCCTGATGAGGTACGGGAGCACAGAGACGCGGCATCGAAGAAGGTCCTCCTGATCACCCTGTATGAGAGAAAGTATCTCGATGATGTGATCGAGGTACTCATCAGCAATGACATCAAAAGCATCTCCATTCTGGATTCCAGAGGGACTCAGAGCGTGCTTTCAAATGTTCCCCTGTTCAGCGAGTTCATCAACTTCACGGGAGAACGTTCCGACCTGAGCAAAACAATCCTCGCTGTTGTGGACAGGGAAACAGTCTCCCGGGTGATAGAGGGAATCGAAACGATCATGGGTGACCTGAACAAGCATACAGGGGCTATGGTCCTGGCACTTGATATATTCTACATGAAGGGAACCCTCGAGGTAATTTAGGGTAAATATCGAGTTTCCAACACGTCAACCAAAAGAATAAAAAATTGATTCAAAGAGCATAGTGCTGGCGAACTTCGACACTATTAATGGGAAAAACTCATTTAACATGTATGATTTTCTATTCCATACGGTATTTTTGAAAAACTCGAAGTTTGCCCAATATAAGATTTTATGTGAAGATGAGCAATCACTGCAGTGTACCCGGGCATTCCGGCACACAAATCCATCATTCAACCCGGGGGCACTGTTCACTCACAAGGCCGCCGTCAATGATAATCGACTGCCCCGTCATGTATGAAGATTCTTCAGAGGCGAGGAATACTGCTGCACCCACACAATCCTCTACCGTGCCGAAGCGCTTCAGCGGGATGTGTTGCTCGTAATGTTCTCGAAATGCGGGCTCTGCAATAAAGGAACGGTTTGCATCGGTCTCAATAAATCCCGGTGCCAGTGCATTGACACGTATACCTTCAGGCGCAAGTTCCAGAGCCAGGGATTTTGTCAGCATCTCCATTCCACCCTTGCTCACGTTGTACACGAGTACGTCTAACTCGGCTACGGTCCCGTTGGTTGAGGAGAGATTTATGATACTCCCAGCTATGTTGCCTTTGATCATGCTCAACGCTGTAAACTGAGAGCAGAAGAAGGCGCTCCGGAGGTTTGTATGCATAGTACGATTCCATGATTCTTCACTGATTTCCGGCCAGGGTTCGTAGAAATTTACAGCTGCATTGTTCACGAGTACATCGATCCCGCCGAGGTGGGCTTCCACCTCATGTACAAGCCGCCCTATATCCCTGATCTTTGACACATCGGCCTGAATCACCGCGGTATTTCTTCCGAGCTTCTCTATTTCAGAAGCAGTTGCTTCGGCAGCATCCCTGCTCTGTTTATAGTTTATAACAACATCACAGCCCTCCCGGGCCAAACCGATCGCAATGCCCTTCCCAATACCCCTGCTCGATCCGGTAACAAGTGCCCTCTTCCCCTCCAGCCTCATCCTTCCCTCCTACCGACTTTTACCTCTCAAATCAATGGGCCACACCTCAACCACCCGCTCATTTTCAACCACATGAAAGTAATCGAATTGATTCACCGTGGGGTCACAGTGAGAGACCATGAGCTCAAATATGCTGCCGGGTTTCAGGCTTCCGATTTCCCCGCTAAAGCTGATCTTCCCATATTCATCGCCGAACCAGTCGTAGCTGCAGGCCCTGTCATCTGGATAGAGAACGATAGGTGCTGCACCGTCCTTGTACATTGACTTCAGCCCGGCATCTACGGTGACGAACCCGTTTTGATTACAGCTCACCACTGAAATAAGCATGGTCAAAGCCGGTTCAAAGAGAGGAAAGCTGTGATCGTCACCCGCTGATCCTATACCCCGGTACTCGGCATCCATCAGAACATAGGAGCCGACCTGCAGATCGGTAAGATCCTCCACTGCTGTATCGATGTCAAAGGTGCCGGTCCCTGCACCGGTGAACACAGTGCCCTTCATACCGGCCTTCCTGAGGGCCCTGAAGGCCTCCTGCACTTCATTCATACATGATAGGGATTTATCGCGCCGCTCCACATAGGAGCGCACATGCTGAACCTGACCTGCATAGGCCTGTATCCCCATGAGGTTCAAATTTCGAAGCTCCATGAGCATACTGCCCGCTTCGAGCGCTT
>JAGLSF010000180.1 GCA_023136305.1 Spirochaetota bacterium | reverse complement strand
AGTTTGGCCGCTTAGCCTTTCAAGCTCGGTAATGAATTGCTCGTTACCAAGGGGTCGACCAGTGGATGCATGCTTTTGTATCTGTTCAATTATCTCGACCTCATCATAGGTTGCCAGATAGGACTCCCAATCATCGATCTCTTCAATCAAGACAGTATCCGACAGCAGCAGGTCTTTCTTTTTATTTACATGAGCTTTTGCACTTGACCATGGATATTCTTCTGCTCTTGTAACAAGACCCGCACGCACTGGGTTCTGTTCGACGTAGCGTACTGCAGCGTAGAGATGCATCCTGTCAAGCGGATATGATAAAAACCGTCCCTGCCAGAGGTACCCTCTCCATCCTTCGCGAAAATGGATCATTCTGGTATACTTTCTTTGAGCCTCACCCATACCTCTAGCAAGACTATCTATGTGTTTTGGAACAGCAATGAGATGCACATGGTTATCCATCAGGCAATATGCCCAGATGTCGATTCCAAATCGTACTGTTGATTCAAGTAGGCATTGGATATAGGCATTTTTATCACGATCGGAGAAGAAAACAATCTGTCTACGGTTGCCTCTTTGAACTATGTGATGGGGATAGCCTGGTATGACAATGCGTGGGATTCGAGCCATCTGAGACTCACCTCTGTGTCAGTGGATGCAAATATTTAACATGGGAAAGTGGGTTTTTGTTTCAGGAATATTGATTATTGTGTTAAGAGCTGTGAAGAATTAAGTATGCTGTCCCCAGAATTCGCTCACCGAATCGATTCTTTTCGTGCCGGGAACGGGTATATCCCGGAGCTCGTACGGGCTTCTTCGCAGCTCCGTAAAGCCCATATACAGGTTTCCATCCCCCTTTCTCTCGAATGTGTCAAAAACCTTGATCCAATAGTCCGCGGAAATTTCCGGTGGTGTGATGATCGTGTTTATGGGAAATGTATTTTCAACAGAACGGTCAAACCAATAATCTGTAATGGCGATTGCCTGCCGCACACACTTGATGTAGTGTACATAACTCCCGTTGACATTCCAATTACTCGAACGTACAATGTTTCAAGCCCAACGCTATTCCTGAGGGATTACTGTTTGGGACTTTTTGTGTTTCACTGGTTGTGCTCAGTTTGTGTGAAAAGGAGGTGTAAAAAGTGCGTGAGATGCTCAAACACAATGCAGGCCGGGTATTCTTGATTGTTCTGTTTCTTTCAATCGTGGGAATGCTCTTTGTCACCCGGTTCTTTTCCCACAAGATCGTGGTATTCGGCTGGATAACCCTGCCGCTTTTTTCTGGGCTGATTTTCGTTGCGGTATGGCTGGTGGCCTACCTTATCTACTTCTTCAAGTTCTGGCCATACCGCTGATGTTTGGACGTTAAGGAGGTTATGCAATGGCAGCAATTATCGTTCTGATACTGTTTGGTATAGCAATTCTGATTATGGCAGCGTACGGATATAAAATTTCAGCAAAGACAGCTGAAGACTATATGCTCGCGGGAAGGACGATCGGGGTAGTGGTGATGTTTTTCTTCATCCTCTTCGCCGTCTCGTCGAGCTGGACGTTTTACGGGTATCCCGGTCATCTGTATCTGCACGGCCCCGCATACATCTATTTCATCTGGGGCTCGGTTGCAGGTTTTGCTGCCCTGTACATGTTTCTCGGGCCGCGGCTCTGGGCAGTGGCGAGGCTGAATCGGTACATCTCTCCTGTGGAGGTGCTTGCAGAGCGCTACGATTCCAAGTTCCTGAGGCTCATTCTCTCTCTCATGATCCTCGCCTTCATCGTCCCCTATGTGGGTATACAGCCGCTGGGAGTGGGACTGGGTTTCAAGGCCCTCTTAGGGCTCCCCATCATCGTTGGTGCCCTCTACACAGTGGTGCTCCTGGTGATACTGGTACTCCTTGGAGGGATGCGCATCGTTGCGTGGGTAAACATCTTTCTCGGGAGCATCTACGCCTCCGCATTGTTGGGCTCTCTCATATGGGGCGTCAACCGGTTCTTCCCGGGCGGGCTGGCAGAGGCTGCTCAAAACCTCATGGCCAACAATCCAGAGCTCCTCAGCGCCCCGGGACCGCTCGGGAGGTATTCGCCCGTCATTATCGGGGGGACCATGGTCGTTGGGTTGATGGCCTTCAGCTGGCCTCACATCGTCATCGGAGTCATGACAGCCCGTGACAAGATGCTGTTCAAATGGTTTCCCATTCTCATCTTCATATTTGGAGGAGTATTCTTCTACACCATGCCCTTCATCTGGGGCTCTCTCATCGCACCGGTTATCATGCCCGGTGTGACGGACGTGAAGGCGGCCGATTCCATTGTGCAGACCGTCATAACCCAGTTTTTCCCGAAGTGGTTCTCCATATATGTCCTCATGGGGGTCATTGCCGCAGCTGTATCAACGGCTGCTGTTCAGCTCATGACCTCCAGCGTCATCTTCGCCCGAGACCTCATTCAGGGCTTCATCAAACCGGACGCCTCCGATATACAGATTATCAAGTGGGCCCGGTGGGCAGTCGTGGGAATTGTCATACTCAGTCTTGTCATATCGATCCGCTACACAACCGCAATGGCGCTCTACCTGACCGAAGTAACGATTCCGGGTTTCGCACAGTGGGGGCCGGCGCTCGTCGGGGGCATTCTCTGGCGCCGCGGTACCCGGGAAGGGGCACTCGTGGGTACGCTGGCCGGATTGGTGTATCTGATAGCGGGATTGATATACCGTCCGCTGTTATTCGGACTGCATCCGGTCATGCCGACGGTCATCGTCAATATACTGCTCTATGTCATAGTCAGCTTCCTGACACCGGCGCCTTCGGAGGAGATCCAATCGCGGTTCTTTGACGAGGTGGATGAATTTCTTGAAGCGGGGTAAGCAATGGGTAAAAAACGTGATAAAAAGGTCCAACCCGAAGAGAATGCGGATGCGTTGCGTACGTGGAGGTACATCTATAACCCTGACGGTGATGCGGCCGATCTGCTGGCCTATCCCTCTGCGCTCGTGGAGGGGAGGATAGCCGGCAAGTATCTGCTCTCCACGGAGAAGCTGCCCGATACCTTGGTCGTCCAGGGCGTGAAGAAACAGGGGATTTTGGCAGGGGCCGACGTTCGTGTTGACCGCAAGCTTGCGGAGAAGAACGGCGTCGAGGTTGCCACGCGCCCCCGCAGCGGTCGGGGCGGGGCAAAGCTTGCCGAGACCGTTTCCTTAGGTGAGCTTCTCACCTCCTCTTCGAAGAAGTTCAATGCTGAGGATGTGGAGGTTGATGAGCCTGCTGTTCTTCTCTACACATCGGGAACAACGGGGCGACCGAAAGGGGTGATGCTCTCCCACAATAACTTTCATGCAGAATGTGACCTGGTTGATCATGTATTCCCCATGTATCCGGAGGACAGGGTCGTTGGCGTGTTGCCCTTGTTCCATGTCCTTGCCATGGCCGATAACCTCATACCCATGGCCAATTATGGATGCAGTTTGAGCATCATTCCTCAGTACAGTCCCATGGAGCTTCTCAGGAACATTGAGCAGGTACAGGCAACGGTACTCATTGCCATTCCTACTATGTATGTTCATTTGTTGCATGTGGCGAGGACGGGGAAGGCAACGATCCCAAAATCGCTGCGTGAGTGTATCTCAGGAGGGGCCCCCCTGCCCATGAAGGTGATAGAGGAGTTTGAGAAGGTTTTTCAAACCCATATTGCAGAGGGGTACGGCCTGACCGAGTCGACTTCAGCTGTGTGTCTGAACGCATCGGGAGAGGGCTATAAGCCCGGATCGATTGGTGTACCAGACTCCCTGGTCGATATGCGAATATTTGACGTTGATGACAGGGAGCTGTCCCCGGGCGAGGTTGGAGAGATCGTTATCAAGGCGGAAGTCATCACAAAGGGGTATTACAATGCGCCCGAGGCAACTGCTGAGGCGATGCGAAACGGCTGGTTCCATACGGGTGACATGGGCTACAAGGATGAGGAAGGCTACATCTACATAACTGATCGTAAGAAGGATATCATCATCAGGGGGGGGTTCAATATCTCACCCCGTGAGGTGGAAGAGGTTATATACAGCTTTGGGAAGGTGAAGGACGTGGCCGTAATCGGCGTTCCCGACAAGAGTAAGAGGGAGGCGGTCAAGGCCTTCGTAGTCCTCGAGGAGGGAGAGAGCTCGACGGCAAGGGAGATTATCGATCAATGCAAGGGACATCTCTCGCCCTATAAGGTCCCGAAGTTTGTGGAGTTCCGGGATGCGCTTCCAAAAAGCGCCACCGGTAAAGTGCTGCGCAAGGAGCTGAAGGAGGGCTACAGGGATGAGAGGCTCATTGAAAAGGATAGGTAAATAAACTTTCAATCATGTTACGTTGTTACCACTTACCAAATGGTTTTTACCAATACAAATCTATAGGCATGGTAACGGTATAATTAATTGTTTAAAATTTACATACTGGTTTTTGTATGTGAATTCTAATAGATAAAACCATACGCGAGAGGAGGGTGCGGGCAGATGAGTGAAAGAACGGGTTTGGGAAAGATGCTCGAAGAAACGGCGAAGAAGCACCGAAAAAAACCGGCCCTCTTCTTTGAGGGGAAAGAGATAAGCTTCGAGCAGCTGGATGAAAACGTGAATCGGCTGGCAAACGGTTTGAGGAAGCTCGGCATCGAGGGGGGTGACCGGGTTGCCATCATGCTCCCCAACATACCTGGGTTCGTCTATTCCTTCTTCGCGCTTCAGAAGCTGGGAGCCATCGCCGTCCCCTTTAATACCATGTACAAGGGGAGGGAGATACTCCACATACTCAACGACAGCGGAGCACGGGCGATCATTACACTGACCAATTTCGCCCCGCTTATAAATGAGCTCAAGCCCGATGTTCCGTCCCTGGAGCATATAATCCTCACCGGAGAGAGGACCCTGCTCTTCGTACA
>JAGLSF010000018.1 GCA_023136305.1 Spirochaetota bacterium | reverse complement strand
TGCGAGATAATCGGCGATATCACGCTCATCAGAGATCCGCACCTGTATCTCATCTCCGAATTCCAGATCCTGTATACTTGTACCGCTCACAGGTGAGAGCACCGGATCGACCGAAAGAACAATGAGAGACTGATCCGCCCGTTCGCGCCGCTCCCGCTTCTCTATATCAGTATCGACCTCCTCCGGATTCAGGTCTTCTCCCGTAATATCACCTAGCTGCAATGCCTCTTTCCCCTTATTCAGCTCGAAGGCATCGGTCATTTCGATATTGAACTTCACCGCAATATTAGTATCGGTGAAGATATTGTACAGCTCATCGACCAGAATATTGGTGAGAAGTTCCTTCTTTACCGGTCTGCCTACCTTTAATACATTGGCCAGTCTCGAGATAAACTCCTCGCCCACCATCCGCTTCTTGAGCTGATCGACCTTGAGACCATCGATCTTTTTTGTCCGTGCATGTGAATAAAGCTCTTCCTCAAACTCTGTCCAGTGTTTCTCAATATAAATACGCCCAATTTCCTTGTCATCCGTAACAACGGCAATATAACGCTTAATCTCCCTGTTCTTGTCATCGTAGGACAGAAAAAGAGCACCAAAAAAACCGGTAACCTGCGTAATGAACTTCATTTTCAGGGTGAAGATGTCTTTCGGTACCGCCTCGATGATTCTCCGTGCCCCGTCGAGGTCCCACCCGGTAAATTTTAACAGCATGCCTGCAAGTGAACGGTCGCATCCTGTAGAAGCCACAAGTTCTGTTATTATCTCTTCGTTGCTACTCATCCTCTTTCATCACCTTCTTTACGGCTTTTGCCAACACTTCCGGTTCATAGGGTATCCGGGCATTCCCCACCTCTATATAATCACCAACAGTCAGAGACGTATCTCCCGATATGATTTCCGATGTGTCAATGTCAGGTACTGACTCCTGTTCATGCTCTTCATAGAGTTTGTCAAGTGATGGAAGCTCCTCACCGATTTCATTCCCATTATCTTCAAGGGCTTTCAGGGTAATCCCTTCAAGATCATTCAACGATGAACCATCAGGCGTACCAGACACTGGCTGCAATTCTTCCTCTGGGGCTCTCGCTTCGCCCTGTGGCTTAGTCCCCCTTTCTGAGGGGGTGTCGGTCACCCTTTCCAGGGAAGCCACTGCTCCCTCTCCTGCCCTATCTTCTCCGGACACACCGTAATCGACCTTCTTCCCGACATCAGAGTGTGCCACGGACACCGCCTCATCCGGTCCCTTCTCAAGTTCCGGTATGTACCTTCGCAAGAGGTACAGGCTGCCGAAAATTACCGCACCGAAAAGGAGAGCCGAGATGAGTGCGCGTACAAACACAACCGCACCCGGATTACCTGAGATAAACCCGATGAGCATCGACAGGATGAAGGCTGCAAGTGCCGAGAACATCGTAATTTTATGGTCTTTTCCAAGATTAAGCTTATCCATACTATTAACATACACCAGCAATTTTAAAAATCAATCGTTAAGTACGGTCAGAACTTTCCCCTGAACACACTCCGCAGGAACTTACCGAACCCTCCCGATTCGGCATATTCCACATTGGCCAATCTGGTCATGAGATGTTTAATCGACTGGGCCGCCTTGCTGTTCGGTGCGCTCCGGTAGAAGGGGTCCTGCTTGATCACGGCCCGCTGCACCACACTGTCCTCGAATATAAATCCAATATTATTCACCTTTACATTCAGAAACTGGCCTGCGATATTGATGACCCGTTCGGCAACCTTTTTTCCCTCCATGACAGTGCGGACCCTGTTCACCACAAGCTTTATGCTCGGTCCATTATTGCTCTCAGTGGTGATGCTCTTGATAATACCGTAGGCATCGGTAATAGCGGTCGGTTCCGGGGTTGTAATGATAATGGCGTCATCGGCTCCCTTGAGAAAGGTCAGCACGTTCTGCGAAACCCCTGCCGCAGTGTCAATAATGATATAATCCGCATAGGAAAGATCCTTCAGGCCCTCTACAAAGACCGCCCGTTCCTCCTCATTCAGATTGGCGAGTTGCGAAAAACCTGATGCACCTGCAATGATCTGTATACCGTACTGCGTATCGACGATGATCTCACGCAGTTTCTTCTGTTTTTTAATCACATGATAGAGATTGTACTTCGGTATGATGCCGAGTATGACGTTCACATTCGCCAGCCCAAGGTCTGCATCCATGACCACGACCTTTTTCCCCACCTCTGCAAAAGCAATAGCAAGATTTATGGCGATGTTCGTCTTTCCAACACCGCCCTTACCGGAGGATATGGTCATAATTCTGGGTTCATGACGGTAAGCGGGCTCACTCTGTCCGTTCTTCTCCTGCATGATCAATCGAAGCCGTTCCGCCTGATCCTTCCTCACAGTGTTATAGTCAAGATTCATAAAAGCCTCCCTCGAATTATACCGACGACCGAGCACCCACCGGATCAAAGGATATCAATTCGTAGAGTTTCTCCTTTCGGGCAATCTCTATATCATCTGGTACGCTTTGTCCTGTCGTAAAGTAGGAGATTTTTTTACCGCTCCCCAGTATGCTTAAAAGCGGGCCCACCGTATTCGTTTCATCCAGCTTGGTGATGATAATGTTCGTGTACATGAGCTGGTTGAATCGTGTAATCACGTCCATAGCGTCCCGGTATTTCGTGGTTGCACTGAGTACAAGATGTATATCCATTTCCGATTTCACTCCGTCGAGTATGTCCCGAAGTTCAGCTAATCCCAGATTGTTCTTCTGAGAACGTCCGACGGTGTCTACAAACAGGATTTCCGCCTTACTGTTCATGACCGAATTCTTGTACTCTTCACGTGAATTGATCACACTGAAGGGAAGCTGCATGAGTTCGGCATACTTCCCGAGCTGTTCGATCGCTGCGATTCGATAGGAATCGATGGTGAGGAGCTCCACCTTTTTCTTCTGCAGTACACCGAAAGAAGCTGCAAGCTTGGCAATAGTAGTGGTTTTGCCGACGCCTGTGGGTCCCACGAGCACCACAATCCGGGGCGAAGACTTACCCGCCGTTATGGGGCCGCCGATCTGTATGTTTTCCAAAATGTGCTTCTTCACATGGTCGCGTACAGTTCCGGGGTCCTGTATGTCCTTGAGTGTAAACTCGGTCTCAAACCTGTTGCGAATCTGCCCTATATATTCTTCAGAAAAATCGTTGCTTCGGAGCTGGTCCAGGAGAGCTTCAAGTAGTTGTGATTCCCGTGGAACTTCTTCAGAGCGTTCATTCAGTATCGTCCTAAGCTGTCTTTTGATCTCCATGAGTTCACACATTACTGATGTTTCGCCACCAAGACTCTCAGACAACATTGCCGGAGCGGTTGTGGGATTACCCTGGCCGGTTTGTGGCTCTTCCGCCGGCGGAATGCCCGCTGTGTTCTGGCCTCTACCACCCTGTTGTGCAGAGTGGGCCTGTTGATTGCTCCTTTCCTCGTTCTTTGCCACGGTTATCTCGGTCATGACCGTAGCGAACATTCCCAAAAACCCCCCCTCCTTCACTTCCTTGCGGGCAATGATGTACACATCGGAGCCCAGATCCATCTTCGCCTTGACGACCGCTTCCTTATAGGTCGATGCCCTGTACAGCCGGTAAATCATACGCTCTCCTCACTCAATGAGAATGCAATGGTGCCCACGGCTTCGAGCCGTATATCGGGCACTATTTCAAAGGAACTCAGCACTGCTGCGTTCGGAATAACATTCGAGACGATGCTTCTGAACAGTGAACGTACCTCTGGAGAAGTGAGAAATACCGGTTTCATACCCTTCTGCCTGATCTTTGCCCCCTGTTCGGTAATACTCTCGAGAAGTTTCTTCTGAGAGCCCGGCTCCATGGCAAAGCGTTTTCCCCTCTCCGTATCGATGATGGAATTCTTGATTTCCTCCTCAACCTCCTTGGAGAGAGTGATGACCGGTATCTTCTTCTCATCATCAGAGAACTGCTGACAGATCTGCCTTGAAAGGGCCTGCCGCACCAGTTCTATGAGCTCATCATGGTCCTTCATCGTTGGGAAGTAATCGGCAATGGTTTCCATGATGGTAACGAGGTCCCGTATGGACACCCCCTCCCGCAGGAGGCCCTTCAATACCTTCTGCACATCACCGATCGTTGCTCCGGCATCCTTCACCTCCTTTACAACTGTCGAGTAATCGGTGCTCAGAGAATTGACGAGTGTCTGGACATCCTGTCGTCCGAGAACCTCGCTGGCATAGGACTTGATAACCTCGGTGAGATGTGTGGCAATGACCGACGGTGCATCTACAACAGTATACCCGAGACGCTCAGCCCGCTGGCGGTTTTCCTCATCGATCCATATGGCCGGCAGACCAAAGGCCGGCTCAACCGTCTCCTCACCCTCGATTTTCTCCTCGACCGTACCTGGGTTCATGGCCAGATATTTACCCATCTTGATATCGCCCTTCCCGACTTCCACGCCCTTGATCTTGATAGAGTAGGCATTGGGGGCGAGCTTCATATTATCGCGGATCCGGATGGGAGGAAATATGAGCCCCAGTTCGATTGCGCTCTGTCTTCTGATCATGGTCACCCGTTCGAGAAGGTCGCCTCCCTGATCGGGATCGACAAGGGGTATGAGATTATAGCCGATTTCCAGAGCAATCGGATCGATCTGCAGAAGCCCCACCACGCTCTCAGGGCCTCTGGCAGCCTCTTCCTTCTCCTTCCTGGGTTTAAGCTCCTCAGGGGTTACACCCAACTGAGCTCCTCTTCGAAAATATATACCCATGGCTGCCAGAATGCTCGCCAGTACGACGAGCGGTATTTTCGCAAAACCGGGCAGCACTGCAAGGAAAAGGAGAAATCCAGCGCCTATGAACAGGGTGCGGGGCTGGCGCAGGAGCTGTGTGGTAAGCTCGGTGCCAAGGTCATCGTGTGAAGCAGCCCGGGTCACGATGATACCCGTGGCCGTTGACATCATGAGTGATGGGATCTGTGCTACCAGGCCGTCACCAACGGCGAGCGTGATGTAGGTCTGCGCGGCACTCTGAATTGATTCCCCCCGCATGGCCATACCGATGACGAGTCCGCCCACAATATTTATAGCCGTGATAAGGAGCCCCACCTTCACGTCGCCCTGCACGAACTTGCTTGCACCATCCATGGCGCCGTAGAAATCGGCTTCACGCTGTATCTCCGTACGCTTATGAATCGCCTCCTCCTCAGTGATGAGTCCGGCGGATACATCCGCATCGATTGCCATCTGCTTGCCGGGCATTGCATCGAGGGTGAACCGGGCAGCGACCTCGGACACACGCGTCGCTCCCTTGGTAATTACGATGAATTGTACGGCAATGAGGATGAGAAAGATGATAATTCCCACCACGTAATTGCCCCCTACCACGAACTCACCGAAGGCGCGGATGATCTTTCCTTTGAAGGTCGGTCCCTGAAGCAGTATGAGCCTCGTGGACGACACGTTGACCGCCAGACGGAATACCGTCGAGATGAGAAGAAGCGACGGGAAGACCGAGAGATCGCTCGCCTTTTTCATATACAGCACGGTGATGAGGGTAATCAGTGCGAGTGCAAAGCTCACCGCAAGGAAGAAATCCAGCAGCATGGCAGGAATCGGGATGATGAGCATGAGCACAATGACAATGACACCTATGGCGAGAAGCACATCGGTTCGCTGCCACCATACCCTGGTTGGTACTGGATCAGCCATTTTCCCCTCCCTGAAACAATCGCATGTTCCCGATAAAGTGGCCTAGTATTCTCACTATCCCCTACTAGTTAAGTATCGGGATAATTCCTCAAATAATAAGTAGATAGATAGCATCACACCGCTGCTTTCTGCCTGAGTTTGTAGACAAATGCAAGAACCTCGGCAACAGCGGTGAACAGTTCATCGGGCACCTCGTCACCGATCTCCACCCTGCGGTACAGCTCTCTCGCGAGGGGTCGGTTCTCCACGACGGGGACGTCATGCTCCTCAGCTATGTTCCTGATACGCTGGGCAATGAGCTCCTGACCCTTTGCCACACAACTGGGAGCGCTCATCTTCAGTGCCTCATATTTCAACGCAACCGCATAATGTATAGGGTTTGTGATGACCACGTCAGCAGTTGGCACTTCGTGCATCATCCGTTTCCTGGCATAGGCACGCTGACGCTCCCTCATCCTCGCTCTCAGCAGGGGGTCGCCCTCGAGCAGTTTCCGTTCCTCCTTCAATTCCTGTTTGGTCATTTTCAACGATTCAATGTGCTGCCTTCGCTGAAAGATGTAATCAGGAATCGAGAGAACAAGCAATATGCCGCTTACGATTATGACAAGCTTGAAAGTCGTTGAGAGGATGATGTACATCCCCTGCGTCAGCCCCATATCGATGGTCTGCGTAATGGTGGCCGTTTCCCTCCTTATCAGAAGGAATGCCACCACCCCTATCGTCGCTATCTTGAAAATGGTCTTGCCAAGGTTTACCGCGGTTAGTTTGGAAAAGAGCACCCGCTGAAAGAAGCGAATCGGGTTCGGGTTGATTTTTGAAATATCCGGTTGAATCGGCTTTATGGAAAACTGAAAGCCCACCTGTGCCACGTTTCCAATGATTGCCGCAATAAACACCACTCCCATTATAGGACCGACGATTTTTGCGACGATTGGCAGAATCGGACGCAGCAGGAAGACCATATTTTCACCGGAGCTCACCACCTGCTGAACAGAACCCAAATAGAGCTGCATCATTCCCAGCAGGTTTTTATAAATGACCTTTGAAAACAGGAATATCGTGAAAAACCCAAAAAGAAGTATGAGTGCCGACGGAAGTTCCTGGGTTTTGGCGACCTTGCCTTCCTCACGGGCCTTTCGCTTTTTATACTCTGTGGGCTCCTCGGTCCTGCCCTCATCTTCAGCGGCAAAGAGCTGCAGATCAAAGCAGAAGGGGAGATCGCCAAGAAATTGTTCGTCGCGCATTGCTAACTTCCTCCAAAACTCCGTATAAATCCCATGAGATCGCTTATTGCATGGTTCAGGGCTGAGCTCATACCGAGCGCTATACCGCCCATGACCACGATCATGATCAGGAACCCGACACCGATCTGCACTGGAAACCCGAGCATGAATATGTTCATCTGAGGCGCTGCCTTTGCGAGCATCCCAAGCGTAACTGCAAGCAGAAAAAGGGTAGTCAGTATGGGGAATGCAAGCTTCAAGGCAACTATAAACATTGCCCCGAAGGTCCTGATCAGCACCTGATACATGGGTACAGTGTCCCTTACAATATCAAATAGGTGTATGGAGCTGTAGCTCTCAAAGGTTGCCATAATGAGCAGATGGGGCCCGTCAATGGCTATAAATACCATGATGCCCATGAGCGTCCACAGCTGACCCACAAGCGTAATGCCGACCTGTGAAAATGGGTCGTACACCTCTGCGATGCCGAGGGCCATCTGAAAACTGAAAAAGCGTGCGGCAAGCTGAAAGGACGCGAATATAATCGAGATCAAAAACCCGATGAGTATACCGATGATGACCTCGGATACGATGAGCAAAATGTATGCATACATGCTCTCCGGTATACCTCCGATGGTCCCCACCACCATCGGGAACACACAGGCCGTTACATAGAATGAGAACACAGCCCGTATGCGAAAGGGTATGACCCCGCTCGAAAAGAAGGGGGCCACCACGAACATGCCGAACATACGCACGAGTATGAGTAGAAAGATCTGAAAGTTCTCGACAAAGAAATCCACATTCCCTCTCGTCTACTGCCCCACATGAGTGCGTGTCAGTCTCACTACTTGACCATGTCCGGAATGAGCCCGAATATATTCATGGTGAAATTGACCATACTGTTGATGATCCATGGTCCAAACACCACGAGTGATCCAAGCACCACCACGATTTTAGGCACAAAGGTGAGCGTCTGCTCCTGAATCGATGTGGTTGCCTGGAAAATTGAGATGGTAAGCCCCACAAGAAGCCCCAGGCCCAGCATGGGTGCCGCAATAATCAGTATCTGAAACACGGCCCGCCCTATGATATTTGCAACAAATCCGACAGTCATGTGTTCCTCCCCCTACCTGAAGCTGTTGACCACCTGATAGGTGAGCAGATGCCATCCGTCTACAAGTATGAATAACATGATCTTGAAGGGCAGTGAAATGAGTATCGGCGGCAGAAAGATAATTCCCATGGACATAAGGGTACTGGCCACGACGAGATCTATGACGATAAAGGGTATAAAGAGCAGTATCCCTATCTTGAAGGCTGTTGTGAGCTCGCTGATGATGAAGGCCGGCACAAGTACATAGGTGGGCACCTCCTCCTGATTTCTTGGCCGTTCCACATCTCCTAGGCGTAGAAACAATGCTATGTCCTTTTCTCTCGTCTGCCTGAACATGAACTCCCTGATCGGATCCATGCCCCGCCGGAACATCTGCTCCGCATTGATCTCATTGGCGAAGTAGGGCTTTACTGCAACATCGTTGACCTCTTTGATGGTCGGTGCCATGACGAATATGGTGAGGAATAGGGCAAGCCCCATCATGATCTGATTGGGTGGTTCCTGCTGTGTTCCGAGCGCACGTCTTATGAAGGAGAACACAATCGCAATACGCGTGAAGGAAGTGACCGATATGATGATTGAAGGGGCAAGTGTCAGTACGGTGAGGAGAAACAGCAGCTCCAGTGAAAGGGCAACATCGCGTTGTTCCTGCGCCTCATCTAATGATATACTGATCCGTGGTATGGGAATTCGTTCCTGCGCATGACTCTCGTTTTTCGGTGCAAAGGTCAGGCAGACCACGAGGAGCGTACCGATGAGCACTCCCCGGATAATTCTCTTTCCGCTGCTACTCATGTCTCCCCTCCCATAGAATGAGCATATCTTAATAAACAGTTTATTAGTTATACTATTTCATACAATCATGTGAAAAAATATATTCCTCAATTCAAAATTTTCTCATACGGTTTATCCTCTTCCGGTACCCGCTCAAATGTGAGATTTGTCCCGGTTTTGTGAAAGCTTTCCCACCCAGCAGGTTCATGAAGGTCCCCCTGAAGGTTCCTCCCCCGCCATGTTCTTTGCTGCTTGCGAGCCTGATTCGGTCGATGACCTCCTGGTCCTGCAGCTCAGTGATGAGATTGATACTCGAGTCGGACACCCCCAGAACGAGCACCTGCCCGCCGATATCAACCACCTGTATGATACGGTTTGCGGCAAGGGGAAAGGTCGCAAGAACCTTGACCACCTCTGAATCGGTAACGAGCTTTTTCTTCTTCTTGATCAGCAGGCGGAAAAGGAAATATATACCTATTATGATGACACCCATCACGGCAACGGTGCGGAGAACCATAAGCGGATAGGAGACCCTTTGATCGTTGAACTCCGGGTCCTCGTACTCGTAGTCTGGTGCCTCAGCAGGCACTGTCTCAGCAGGTGCTGCCTTATCGGCGGCCTCAGCGGGCGCTGTCTCATCGGCAGCCTCAGGAGCTTCTCCTCCCTGATTCTGCGGCTCAGTATCTGTTGCGGCTTCGGTTTCCTGCGCCCAGAGGGGCAGGCATCCTAATTGAAACAGTATAAGGAGTGCGAGCAGAGGAATGATGCGTATGTGGAGCCGTTGTGTACTGTTGAAATGCTTATTCTGCAATGGATCCCCCTCCCTGTATCCAGTGCCTCTAATTCATGCTGTCACGCTATTCAAGACTACTGATTCGCTCCATTGGAGAGATAATGTCGGTTACACGGACACCGAAGTTCTCGTCGATGACCACAACCTCCCCTTTTGCGATGAGTTTACCGTTCACGAGCAGGTCCACAGGTTCGCCTGCAAGCTTGTCGAGCTCAACAATCGTACCCTCGCCCATGCCCAGAATGTCCTTGATGAGCATCTTCGTTCTTCCGAGCTCCACGGTCAGCTGCATGGATACATCCATGAGCAGGCCGATATTTCCGCTCACACCGGGCTGCTCTGCCTGGGTCAGAGGCGCGAACTGTACGGACTGCACACCCACATTGCCTGCGGGCTGTGTACTGAATATATCCTGCTGCTGAATCCCCGGTTCGAAGGCCGCTGCTGCAGATGTCGGTGCCGGCCCAGGCATTGCCGGAGCCCCGCCTCCTCCTGCGAGTGACCGCGCCACGCCTTCATCCATAATCTCATCGAGAAATGAAGACTTGCCGTCAGTCGTCACGTTGTAGCGAATACGAACAAAGCTGCCCTCGGGTATCATCACATCACCGGGGTTCTCAAACAGAGAAGCACGCACATCACCCGTACTGATGGGCATGCCGAGTTTATCGCTCATGGCGGTGACAGCGGCCCCCGACATCTGGCTGAAACCCTCGGTGAGTGCCGAGATCGCCATTTCTGTCAGGTCGCCTTCCTCCTGGGCCATCATGAGCGCTGAAATCTGTTTTGCAGGCTCTTCAGAGAGCACATAGGAATGCTGCCCCGCCGCGCCTTTCATGAAATCAGCCGTAACCTGCACCACCTGTCCCTCAAGTTCAGCAGTGAAGGTATCCCGCGTTATCAGGTCCACCGTCGCGCTTTCTATGGTAACCGGTTTTCCTGTAATGGTTGACAAAGTCATGCCCATGGATTGTGCAACATCTGAGGCGAGTGATCTGACACTGCCCAGGTCTTCGTCTGAAAGCCCGGCAGGAACCTCACCCATGTCCATGGCGCCGCCCAGATCATCTGCCCCCTGCAGCAACGCATCGATTTCTTCCTGGGAAAGAGAGCCGTCACCCATGTTATTCACCCCCCTCAATTTCTTTGAACATTTCTTCCTCACCCATCTGGGATTCCACCTTCTCAGTTATCTGCACGGCCATGTGTGATCCCACGACACCCGGTCTCCCGTAGAACTTGGACTTCGATCCGATCTTGAGGACCATGTCGTCGTCAACCTTGTTGCGCTCCAGTTTAATGATGTCACCCTTCTGGAGACCCATTATATCGCGTACAGTGATTTCGAGGTTCCCGAGTTCTGCAATGAGATTGACGAGCACTGTGTCCAGCCGTTTCTTCAGTATGACCAGGTTTTCAGTTGTACCGCCCTTCCTGATGCTGGAATACCAGTACTGGGCGGAAAGTTTTGTAATAATCGGTTCTATGGTGAGGTACGGAATGCAGAAGTTAGTCATACCCTCCACATCACCGACCTTGGTCTCAAGAGTTATGAGTACGACCATATCACTCGGCGGTACGATCTGTGCGAACTGCGGGTTCGTTTCGATATTCCCGAGCCGGGGCCGGAGATCGATAACGTTCGACCATGCCTCACGCAGGTTGCCGAGTATACGTACAATAATTCCCTCAATGACGGAGAGCTCAATATCCGTGAGCTCCCGGTTGATCTTCGATGCTTCGCCCGGACCACCAAACAGTCGATCAATAATCGTGAAGGTGATTGACGGATCGATCTCGAAGATGGAGCTTCCCTTTAGGGGGTCCATGTTGATCACCGCGAGGGTAGTCGGATTGGGAATGGACCTGAGAAACTCCTCATAGGTAAGCTGATCGACTGAAGCAACGTGTACATGTACGATAGTCCTGAGCTGAGCAGAAAGCGAAGTCGTCGTGAGACGCGCAAAGGTCTCGTGCATCATCTGCAGGGTGCGAATCTGATCTTTGGAAAACTTGTCGGGCCGTTTGAAATCATAGATCTTGATCTTGCGCGTCTCGGCCCGCTTCAGCGCTTCTTCGCCCTCGACCTCACCGGTTGATATCGCGGTGAGAAGCTGATCAATTTCATCCTGTGAGAGAACTTCAGTCATATCACCTTAGCTCCTCATGTGATATAGGGCACATGTAAAAATACATCATCATCTCAATACTATATCAAAACTTAAAATTATCAATAAAAACAGTACTCCTGATCATAATTCCCCAATTATCACATCTAGGTAAGAACAAAATTAATTATGTATATCGTTTTTATTTCTCCTCTTTGAAGCTTGGAATTTATCATGAACATTAAATTCCTCTTCAAGTCTTCTATGCCTTTAGTCACTCTCAGGTCTTCATAGGATTGTGAGCCCACCACAGAGATAACAACGTCTCTGAATTCCTGCCTTCGCTCACCCAACTCGGCTAAAAAGTCTGACGGTGGTTCCTTGTCAAAAGCCAGGACAATTTCCAGCTGCAGAAAATGAGGTTCATCACCATCTCTGGATCCAATGTTTACGTTGAAGGAGCCCAATTCCAGGGTTTGCAGAGGGTCGCTCTTCTCTGTCAACTCCGGTGAACGCTTGTCACCGGGAATATTCCTTCCGCTCACCCTCTTTGCCACGAGAAAGGCAATGGTGGCAGCAATAATGATCACCACAAGAGCCACGGCAATAAACATCAGTGTTCGGATCATGGTGGGGCCGAGCAACTTACGTTGAGGCCCCGCTTCCAACGCCTCCTCTTCTTCTGTACCCTCTATATCTTCAATGGTTTCTTCAGTATCAGCCATTTCACGCTCCTTTCCAAGAGAAGCAGAGCCTTATCACAGAGAAAATACACCTATAATGCCCTCTCTCAATATACTGAATGTTCCTTTTTTCGCATGATGACAATTTCAACACGTCTATTGTATGCACGCCCCTCTTCTATGTCGTTCGACTCAACCGGTTGATATTCACCGTACCCAACCACCTCCAACTGTTCTCCTTGGATTCCTCTCATGTTTTCAAATCTCTTTACAATAGTGATGGCCCTGCCGGAGGAGAGCTCCCAGTTGGTATCGTATCGTTCCTTCACTGTTCCGCCTGGCTGAATATTATCAGTGTGGCCTTCCACTCGTATCATATTCTCATCAAAATCGCTGCTGCTTAAGAACCCACCCAGTTTATCAACAATAACTTCGCCCTCTGCGGTTAACTCTGCACTCCCCGACTGGAAAAAGGCATCGGAAACAAGTGAAATGACAATCCCCCGCTCGTCCTCGGTGATCTTAACCTTTCGGCTTTTAACCTCAGGCTCAAAAATCGATACCGCCTTCTCAACCGACTTAGCCAGCCTGTCACCCTTTTCCTTTGCAGGGAGGGTTTCAAGCAGATTGCCCATCTCCGCAAGGTTCCCCTCCGCAAGCGTCAACCCGCCACGGAATAATCCAAATGAGCCACTGAAAGCGGACAGTATAAGCTGAAGTCTGCTATCCTCAACTTTTGTCTCCATAATCGAAATTAAAAAGACAAAGAACACGAGGAGCAGGGTCATCATGTCTCCATACGTCGTCATCCATGCTGGAGAACCTTTCTTCTGCTTCTTTTCCTGTCTTTCCCTTGCCAACCCTCATGCCTCCTCATAAAACCCGTACTGATACCTGTTATTCACCCTCTCCCGTTTCCTCCTCGACCTGAGCGCGTATATTAGGCGCAAGAAAGGAGACGAGCTTTTCCTTGACGATTCGGGGATTATCTCCCGATTGAATGGAGAGTGTTCCCTCTATCATAATCTCCCTCAGCAGCACTTCCTGTTCATTGTTATAGGTGAGCTTATTGGCGATGGGGATGAGAACTGAGTTTGCCAGGACCGCCCCGTAGAGCGTTGTAATCAGAGCTGCACTCATGCCCTTTCCAATGATTGTTTGATCACCAGTTCCAAGGTTTCTGAGCATGTTTACGAGACCAATAAGCGTACCTATCATGCCAAATGCAGGAGCAAACAGCCCCCAATCGTCGAATACCTTGATCCCCTGTTCGTGTCTCGTTATCATGTTATTGAGTTCTGTTTCCATGATATTCTGAATTATCTCAGGATCCGTTCCATCAACAACAAGTTGTATACCCTTGCGCAGGAAATCATCCTCGAGTTCATCGAGATCATCCTCCAGGGCAAGGAGACCCTCACGTCGAGCCTTCTCTGAAAATGTTACAATCATGGAAATTATTCGGCCAGGCTCAAAACTCTGTGTTCTCAAGGCATTGCGAAGGACCCTCCCCATCCGTAAGGTGCGCTGCAGTGTATTGGAGGCCATAACCGCAAAAAACGAACCGCCGATTGTAATGAATATTGATTCAATGCTCAAGAAAGTAGTGAAAAGTACTGATGCGCTTCTTGCGTTGATTACAATTCCAATTATTATCGTCAGAAGACCTATCAGTATTCCACCAATTGTGGCAATATCCATTATAGCCTCCCGCTCATTGCTGCATATCGACCGCTACGTAAGGGTATGCTCTCAACGCTCGTTTGACAGCAAACCCAGTTTTTGCCTGTAGCTGATAATCTGTTCCATTACTGTCTCTGGATCTTCTTTCACAACGAGTTTTTTACCCGTTATCAGTGTGACAGTTGTATCGGGCGTACTCTCCATGGTTTCGATCATATGCGGGTTGAGCCAGTACTCATCGCCGTTCAGCCGCGTTACCTTGATCACCCCTACTCCCTGTACGTATGGAAAACCTTCTATACGTTTATAGCCCCTCATTGGAGCATATTTTTCTCCAAGGGGGCGTCTAAGCCTTCTTTCTCTTACCATTCTCCTGGTTCGAAAGAACATCATCGAACCTTCAGTGGCCCCA
>JAGLSF010000179.1 GCA_023136305.1 Spirochaetota bacterium | reverse complement strand
TGACCTCGAGCCACTCGGAGAGGGCATTGACAACAGACACACCCACACCGTGCAGGCCGCCCGATATCTTGTAGGATTTGTGGTGGAACTTACCGCCCGCGTGAAGCTTGGTCATGACAATTTGGAGAGCGGACACGCCCTCTTCGGGATGCAAATCTGTGGGGATTCCGCGTCCATCGTCAACGATTTCGATAATGTCGTCCGGCTTTATGACAACCGAGATGTTGTTGCAGTAACCCACGAGGGCCTCATCGATTGCATTGTCGATGACTTCGTACACCAGGTGATGCAGGCCGACGGTATCCGTGGAACCGATATACATGCTCGGCCGTTTCCTGACATGTTCGATACCGTCCAGGACCTGTATGTTTTTCGCGGTATAGCTCTCCATCGGGTGTCCCCTCCCAAGGCCTTAACTCATTATTTTTCAATAAGTTAATATAACATTTTTTCACCATTATTCAAAGAAAATTAGCCACGACGGTCCTCCCCGTTTCTCTGTGCAGTAACCCGGAGAAACCGTTTCAGTATTTCTCGAAGCTCCTCTTCATGAATCACGCTCACCGTGCTATCGATACGTTTCAGGGTCCGGGCGGTCAGCCGATTACCTGCTTCTCCCCCCCGGACCCCCTTTTCTTCCTTGCTCGACAGAGCCTTCTCCCGGTGCCCCCACTTACCCTCCTCTTTTTCTTCCCTCTTGGCTTCCTCCCTACGGGCTACGCGGCCCGACTTGAAGAGGATGCGTTGAAACAGCGGGGTGCCCAGTTCCCCGTTCAGCCGCCTGAGAAGTTCACTCCCGCGCAGTGTGAGCTCGGAGGCGAGGGCGCTGGAATCGGTGTTGACATACAGGATTCGATCCTTGACCATCACCGCTTCGGTGTGACGGGCCGTGTACTCATCGCTGATTTTAGGCCAGGCAACCAGAGCCTCGCGTATCTTCACCTGATACTGGAGTTCCGGATGCTGGGAAATGAAGCTCTCGAGCACACTACCGACCGTGGCAAACCTTTTTGTGGAGGGCGTGCCCACCGTGTGGGGCCCCCTCCTGTTTCCCTTTGAGCCGGCGGTTGATCGCCCTCTCTTCAACATTCTATACAACCCTCTCCTCTAATATGAAACACGCGATCTGGTGAAAATATTTCTAGAAGATGCAGCCTCTCGGTCGTGGTAATCAGGAGTTGATTGTCCTTTCCAAACAGGGAAAGCACATGCTCCCTGTTCCTGCTGTCCAGCTCGAGCAGTATATCATCAACGAGAACAATCGGTAGAATATGCCTGCTATCCCTGTAGTAGGCCCCCTGTGCGAGCTTCAGCACGATTGAGGAGAGTCTGGCCTCTCCTACGGATCCGAAATACCTCAGGTCTTCCTCTCCGTCATAAAAGGAAAAATCATCCCTGTGGGGCCCGCATGTTGCGCGCCGAACCCTCATCTCGGCATCCATCCTTGAAATAAGGGTCTCATCGAAGCTGCTCCTCAGGTCTTCCTCTCCGTCGTCCTCCCCAATGCCGGGAATAGTGGATCGGTACATGAACCTGAGCGGAGATGAAAACTGTGTGAGCTCTTCTGCGTGGCTGACCGTGTAGCGGTTGAAGAAACCGATGAGCTCTATTCTCTTCCTGAGAATATAGGTTCCCGCCTCCGAGAGCTGATCGTTCCATACCTTCAGAAGGTCCTCCTCACACACGACAGCATCGCGCAGGTATCTGTTTTTCTGTTTTATCACCTGCAGATAGGTCTTCAGTGTTTCGAAGTAAAGAGGATCTACTGTGGAAAGGATAAGATCGAGAAATCCCCTCCGCAGATAGGGTGGCCCTGTCACGAGGGCAATGTCTTCGAAGGAAAGAAGAATGCAGAATATCTGACCGATGAGGTCAGATATTCGCTTCTCCCTGACACCGTTTATACTTAAGATTTTCTTATGGTCCCTGTACTCGAGCACCACGGAGCTCTCACCCCCCCCTTCGTCGTGAAATGTGGCACTTACGAGATACCCGTCCCTTCCCCATTGTGCGAGTTTCTGGTCGGACGCATTCCTGAAGGATTTCGATGTGGAGAGAAGATATATGGATTCTAAAAGATTGGTTTTTCCCCGTCCGTTGTCCCCAAGGATCAGGTTTGTACGCTCGGAGAAATCTATCCGTGCCTCTTCATAGTTCCTGTAGTTCTGTAGCTGCAGCGATGCTATGTACAAGAAGTGGCTTCCCTGAAGGGATTATCTCCCGATGGTCTCTCATGCGTTGAGTTTCATGGGCATAATCAGATTGATATAATCCTTCTCATCAGCACCCCTTATCGTTATGACCCGTTCTGCATTCTTAAAATCAATCGTGATATTCTCCGAGTCGATCTCCTTCAGGCAGTCAATGAGGTACACATAGTTAAGTGCAATATCAATCTCCTCACCCTCGTACTTAATGGGGATCTCCTCAATTGCTCCGCCAAGCGTGGGGTTCTGAGAGGAGAGCGTAAGACCTTTACCAGCAATACTGAGCTTTATCTGATTGTAACTTTCATCGACGAGTATCGAAACCCTCTTGATGGCCTGTGTAAGGAACATCTTCTCGGCAGACAGTGAGCTCACTCTGTCCACGGGGATGATTTTCCTGTACTCAGGATACTTACCTTCAATGAGGTTCGATGCCAGACGGATATTATCGTACTTGAAAAATATCTGATTCTTGCTGAAGCCGACCTCTAGTGTGTCCTCTTCGAAGGGATACTTCATGAGTTCGGAAAAGACGATCCTGGGAACGATAACCCCGTCATGCGGGATCTCGAAGTTGTCCATGGCGACCCCGAGAGAATTACCCTTTCTCGTCACCAGGGACAGTCTCTTGCCATCGGTCGCCACCATGTTCACACCATCATCATCCTTCTCGAGAAAGATGCCCGTGAGCGCATACTTGTTCTCGTCGCTCGATATGGAGAAAATCACTTTCCTGATCATGTCCTTGAAGGATTCTGCACTGATCTTGATGTACTCACCTTCGGGTTGGGCCTTTACCTCGGGAAACTCCTCCTTCGAGACACCGGCTATGGTGAACTGGGCATTTATCCTGGTGCTTGCGCTTCGCACGGTGAGGCGATTATTTACATCGGCGTGCATGGTAACGTCATCATCAGGAAGCTCACGGATGATGCTCAGAAGCTTCCTTCCATTCACCGCAAGAGCTCCATCCTCCTCAACCCCGATACTGTCGGTAATCATAATACCTGTTTCCAGATTCGATGAGAGTATGGAGATTGTATCCCCCTGCGCGTCGAGCAGAATATTTGAGAGAACGGGTATTGTGGTTTTCGAGCTCGCGATAGTGTCAGCATAGGAGAGATACTTGACGAGCTTTTTCTTGGCTATTGTGCATTTCATGGTACTGTTCCTTTAATAATATATATATAATATAGTAGTCGTAGTAGGCACGTTGAAACTGTGTATAATCTATCAACTGCCCCCTATCACGTTATTTATCCTTCCATAAAGGTGTTGACAGAATATTGCCTATCCACAACCCGTCCGTGTATGAGTTGCAAACTGCCTTTCTTGTCCGGATCCGATGCACAGGTTATTAACAATTTTCGCCGTGCTGACACGCATAAACTCACAGGTAATCAACATGCACGGGCATGCTCAATACTCTTCGTTTATTTCCTTCACGATCTTATCGAGTTTTTGTCTGAACTGATCGTCTTCTTCGTACTTGGTCTTGATCTTTGAGACGGCGTGAATGACCGTTGAATGGTCCTTGCCGCCGAATTCATTGCCGATTTCAGTCGTCGAGAAGTCCGTGAGATTACGGGCGATATACATGGCAATTTGCCGGGGAAGGGCGATGTTCTTTGCTCGTTTCTTGCTCTTCATATCGGAGAAGCTGATACTGTATACATTTGCGACCTTCTTCTGTATCAGGTCAATGGTAATATCCTCAGAGCTTTTCATCCGGATCATGTCCTTCAGGGCCCTTCTGGCCAGATCAATGGTGATCTTTTCATTGACGAGATCGTGATAGGCGAAGAGCTTGTAGAGGGCTGATTCGAGTTCCCTGATGTTCCAGGTAAAATTTTCGGAAATAAATCGTACCACCTCTTCAGGAACCTTATACGATTCTCCGGCCACCTTCTGCCTCAGTATGGATTCTCGCATCTCGAAGTTCGGCGGCTGTATGTCCGCTGTCAGGCCCCATTCAAATCGGCTGCGCAGCCGGTCCTCCAGTTTTCTCAACTCCTTTGGCGGTCGATCGCTCGTGAATACCATCTGCTTCTTTGCCGCATACAGGGTGTTGAAGGTATGGAAGAGTTCTTCCATGGTTCCCTCCTTTCCCTGTATTGAATGCACATCATCGATGAGGAGCAAGTCTGCCTTTCGGTACCTGATCCGAAAGCTGTTCATGGTCCCCTTCTGAATTGAGGTTATGTAGTCATTCATGAAGCTTTCACCGGAGATGTACATGATTTTCTGTTCTGGAAACTTGTCTATGATGATGTGGCCGATGGCATGGAGAAGATGGGTTTTACCCAGACCCACACCGCCGTAGAGAAAAAGGGGGTTCCAGTACTTACCGGGGTTCTCGGCTATCTTTTTTGCTGCGGCTGCGGCAAGGTCATTGCTGCTGCCGACCACAAAATTCTCAAACATGTATTTGGGATTGAAAAGCGCATGTCGAGGGTCCCCGGTAATCTTTTTCGCTGATGCTCCCTCTTCTTTTTTATCCTTTTTCTTTGCGGGGAGAGAGTTCACCTCGATGCGAACCTGAAGAGGTTTTCCAACCAGTTCCCTGATCTTGTCATTGATCAGCTTCTGATAGCGTTCGGCGACGATCTCTTTTGTAAGCCTGTTTGGGACGGAGATGGTAATGCCCTTTTCGTCCCCGGTGATGTAGCTGATCTGATTAATCCAGGTATTGTACTC
>JAGLSF010000178.1 GCA_023136305.1 Spirochaetota bacterium | reverse complement strand
CTGTCCTGTGTTCGGTAAAAAAAAGAATAAGGCGGCGGTAAAGAAAAGTAGTGCGAAGAAAAAACCGGCAGCACGTAAGGCCACGCCGGCGAAGAAACAAACAACTTCGGCACGGTCCGCCGGGACAAAGACTGCTGCAAAGACGAGGGTTAAAGCGAAGTCAACCGCATCCGCAAAGAAGGGAACCGGAGGAAAGAAGTCTTCTCTGAAGACGACGGTTTCACGGAAGCCTCCGACTTCCAAAACGAATTCGACCTCCAAGCCGAAGACAGCTGCGCGGAAGCCTGCTTCACGGAAACTTATTTCTGGGAAGTCTCCGATTTCCAAAACGAAAACTGCTGCACCAAAAGCCGCAGCAAAAAGGACATCTGTCACTGCAGTCAGAAGTAAAACTGCCAAGTCACCTACAGCAGCAAAAACAGGAAAGGTAAAACCGTCTCCCGCAAAGAAAGCAGCTGCACCGAAATCTGCTGTGAGACACGCAGCTAGAAAGGTCGTGAAAAAGTCGAGCCACAGACCTAGTGCCAATCCGCCCTTCGAGGCTTACAAGGGAATACGGCCATACATGTTCAGCTCCTACGCGCACAAGGATATGGAGATTGTATTCAAGGTATTGAAGAAACTGAACAAGAACCGGTACAGGATATGGTATGATGAGGGTATTGAACCTGGTAACGAATGGCCCGAAGTTGTGGGCAATGCCGTGATAAATTGCGCACAGTTCATCGCTTTCATGAGTCCCGCTGCTGCTGATTCACGAAACGTTCGAAACGAGGTCAATCTTGCATTCAATGATGATAAGGAGATAATCGTCGTATACCTGAGGAAGACCAACCTCTCGAGCGGCATGAGACTTCAGATCGGTACTGTTCAGTTCATCAATCACTACGAGCTTACAGAACGGGGGTTTTACGAGAAGCTGACCAAAGTCCTCAACAGTTCCCTCAGAAACTGACGGCCAGGATGGCCGGCATGTTGACGAGACCACGGACGGCGAGAGTCGACGGACGGCCGGGATGGCCGGCATGTCGGTGTAGCCATGGATGGCGGAAACCGACGGACCGCCCGTCTCTATAACACCACATACTTCATAAACAGAGCTGTACCTATTGGTATGAGCAGGTTGTCGAGGTAGTGTGGCGTGACGAGTTCCATTACGGTGGGAACGAGCGCCGTTAGTAAAGCCTGCCGCGGAGGAAGAAAGAAGAGGAGTATGGCAAGAGAGGTAATGTAGAAAGCACCAGACCCTTCCAAGGTCCGATCGTAAAAGGGCAGGTGCAGTTTCCCGAACTTTCTCCCCACAAGGCTCGATACTGAGTCGGAGATACAGACGATAAGTATTGCCGGTATGTAGATTTCAGGGGAAAAGGCGAAGAGAGTGATCAGTATACCTGCTGTCAGCGAGACAGGCCCAATGATGAAACCCCTGGTTTCGGTGATGCGTTCGGAGCGTTTGGTGATATGGGATATGAAGGGCAGATGAAACCCAATGGTCCGGGTAACTTCAGAGAACACGTATATGAGTATAACAGCGGAGAGCACGGCAGCGACTGCCGGTTTGTGCACATAGGCCAGGAAGGGTAACGGAACGCCCAGGAAATGTATCGTTTTCCGGTACAGCTCGCGTTTGAGCAGCTGTTTTCTCAGTGAAATCTTTTCGGGAAGCTGGTTTTCCGGAACGATGTGGGGAATGATCTCGAGCATGTCATATCCGTCAACGACTATGTCCGCGTGTGTGCGTATTATCCTTGAAGGATTGAAACCCACACCAAACCCGCTCTTCTTCATGAGGGTGAGGTTGTTCGGATCATCGACTACCGAAGCAACATCACTCCAGGTGAGATTCAGTCGAAGGAGCAGCTCCCCCACTATCTCATCCTTTGGCCTAAGCTTTAGTTGATCAACTTGAATTTTCCCATTCTTGATCCCTGTAGCAAGGCCTGAGAAATGATCGGCACCGATCTCCCGTGCAAGCTGGGAGAGAATGTAGTTCGGTATTCCTGAGCTTATCAGGGATATGAAATAGCCCCTCTCGTGCAGTATACGCATTGTTTGCTCGATGTGAGAGGACCTTCGAATTCCTTCTGCGATGTGCAGGGCCTTTTGTGCATCGAAATCCCTGATGAGTTTCAAACCCTCATCGAGGAGAGCCTTGAAATTAATTCCGTTGGTGTAGTACCGCCAGCCCAGGAAAAGTATTCGAATATAGTTCCTGAGTCCGGTTGAGCGGGCGACGCTGATGAGGAATATGTTTCTGAATATAACGCCATCCACATCAAAGACCACAAGCCCTTTGTACTTTTTTTTACTGTTCAGCCCTCTGTCCATTGTGTACTATTCCATGTGAGAGTAAAAGATACCGGTGCCTGCATTTCAAATCAACTGTAAATCCTGCGTCAAAGGGTTTTTTACAGTGCATCACGACAGAATTGAAAGGACTGCTCTGTTGGCTGATGGGATAGAGAGCAGAGATGTTAGTATAGACAAGATCGTAAACGGCGGTTACGGGATCGGAACGATTGAGGGGAGTGTGGTGCTCGTTCCCTTTTCAGTACCAGGAGACCTGCTGAGGGTGAAACCCCTTCGGTCTGTACACGGAGGCAGGAATCGTACGCTTTTCTGTGAAATAGAGACCATAGTGAAGCCATCACCGCTGCGTGTTGAGCCGAGATGTCCTGTTTTTGGTGTGTGCGGGGGGTGTGATTTTGGCCACATCTCCTATCAATTCGAACTCGAAGCAAAGATGGGGGTACTCCTTGAAGACCTGGAGCGCATCGGAGGGCACAGGGTCGAACAGCAACTCGAGATCCTGTCCTCACCGTCGGAGTACGGGTACAGGAACCATGCACAGATCAAGGCTGATACACAGGGGCGAGTAGGATTTTTCAGGAAGAAATCGCATGAGATAGTCCCCCTTCCGTCCGGCGGCTGCCTGCTCCTCCACACCCCTTTGAACGACTTTGTTTTGGAACTTGTGAAGGGGAGCGGGCTCACAGAGGGCAGTATACGCATCAGGTCGAACGGGGAGGGACAGGTATTCAGCAGGGGGGCCTCGGGCAGGAAGGATGATTCTCACGTGGTCTACCGGGTTGGGGACCTCCAGTTCAGGATTGGTGTGGACGATTTCTTTCAGGTAAACAGTTATCTCACTGAGGTGTGGATCGGGCTCGTAGAGCGAAACCTGCATCCTGAACCCGATGACCGGATATACGACCTCTTCTGTGGTTCCGGACTGATAGCGCTGTCACTTGCCCATATTTCTCATAGCGTGACAGGAATCGAGGCCAACGGAAGTGCGGTACGCAACGCGCGTCTCAACGCTTCACTGAACGGAATCGACAATGCCTCCTTTGCCATTGGTGATCTCACACGGCAGACCGATCTCTCGCAATGGGAACCTGAGAGAAAGGGAACGCTCAAGGTCGTTGTCGATCCTCCCAGAACCGGACTCGCCCGGCATCTCATAGACTCCATAACGCTGCTCGAACCAGCAGTGATTGTCTACGTTTCCTGCAATAGTGCAACCTTTGCACGTGATGTGAGGGAATTTGTACAAAGGGGATATAGGCCCGAACGCATCTCACTGATCGACATGTTCCCGCGTACCAGGCATATTGAGACGGTAGCACGGTTTGTCAAATACTCTTGACCGATGCCCTTTTTATTTCTAAATTCACAACTGATCAACCTTTCTGTCCGCTTGTGTTTATACATCTGAAGTGGACCGATAGACCGGAGGGAGGTTTCTTTTGAGAAAGTACGAGTATCTTTACATCTTTGAACCTCAGGAAGAGGTAGCGAAGAAATCCATCGAGTGGGTGAAGCAGCACTACAAAAATCTGGGCCTGACCCTTGTCAAGGAAGATGAGATGGGGAAGCGCCGGCTTGCCTATGAGATCAATAAGAATACCGATGGCTTCTACTACGTTACCCAGATCGAAATCGATGACCTTTCCAAGCTCGAAGACTACGAGAAGGAACTGAAGTTGAACCAGGACGTAATTCGGTTCATGAGAGTGAGACTCTGAGGGCAGGTCATTCCTTCCGGAATTTCTGCATTGTGACACCGAAATGGACGATCAAAACATGCTGTTTGGGCTGTAGGGGAACAAAGAGCTTGAGTTTCGTGTTAATTATATTTACAATGAAAATTGTAAAAACAAAAACAGTATAACAAATGGGGAATGTGGCATGAGCTGGGATATTAATCATGTCGTGCTTGTCGGCAGGCTCACGAAGGATCCTGAACTGACCTACACGCAGTCAGGGGCTGCCATTTGCAAGTTCTCAATTGCAGTGAACAGGTCATCGGGTTCATCGCGAGGGTCCACGGGCGACGGTGAAGAGAGTGCAAACTTTTTCAACATCGTCGCATGGAACAAGACTGCAGAGATCTGCAATCAGTATCTGTCCAAGGGAAGACAGGTGGCAATTGATGGCCGACTGCAGCAGAGAAGATGGGAAGGGTCGGACGGTGTTAAGAGAAATACCGTTGAGATCGTGGCCAACAACGTTCAGTTTTTTGGGCCTGCACGGGGTCAATCGGAACAGTATGATAGTCAGGCTAGTGCGCCTATTGGCGATAATGCACGGGCTGGCAGTGGTTCAAGCGAGGCTGAGGCACCGCTCACCGTCAATGAGGGTGGCGAGGAGAGAGACCCCTTCCTCTCCGAGCTCGATGACGATGAAATACCCTTTTGATCTATTGCACGTATAGATATCTGCATTGATGCATGGAGGAGAGTTTTTCATGGCTGAAGAAGAAAAAAATAAGGAGCCTGAAGTTCCGGAAGAAGTGTCAACTGAAACGGACACTGAATCTGCACTTGAAACAAAGGCCGAAGAGACTACGGCAGAAGAGATAGATACTGCTGAAGAGAAGAGTGAGGCCGCGGTTGAGGTGGATGCTGAAGCCGCAGCTGAAGAGAA
>JAGLSF010000177.1 GCA_023136305.1 Spirochaetota bacterium | reverse complement strand
ATCTTGTTCAGCCTCCCAAGTATCCGTTCTTCGACTTTGAACAGTTCATCAGTGTCCAGTCCATCCTCAATGTTGATACCCTCAAAGGCTACAGTTTTTCGTCCCTTGATCTCCTCCTTGACCACCTCCAGTGCCGTTTTATCTCCCAGTGCGTACCGGGCTAAAAGCTCATGCATTTCCAGAGTAAGTTCTTCCTGTTCTTGTAAAATATTCGCATAGCTTATGACCGCATAAAACTCCTCGTCTATAGACTCGCTGATGCTCTGCGCAGCCTGTGTCTGCTTATCCTTGAATCTGTCGAGAAAGGCCCCGGCCACATAGGCCGCTTCATCAACCAGGGGTTGTCCGACCCTCAGTGCATCGATAAGCGTCTCCTGCTCCCGAATATTGCTCAGTATCTCATCAAGTCGAACTTCCTGGTAATGCAACTTCACACCCCTCTGCTTTACCACCGGGTCCAGCAACTCTTCTATGAAATCGGCAAGGGCCTCTGCCCTCTCTGGGCCCGTTTTGGACGACTGAGAAAGTGTCACAACCTGTAGGGAATAGCCCACGATTGCTCGCATGAAAACACGGATCTGTCCGACCATTGTCCGCAATTCCTCCACCTCGGGTGAACGTGCAGCTTCTTCCCGTAAATATAGCGTTCTGATCTCCGCGAACCCATGATTGACATTGCCTGCCATAATAATAGTCTGTTCCGCAAAAGGTGCGAGGTCAGGCTCGGTTTTCCCTTTGAAAAGCGCGCAGCTTGTCATGGAAACCACCAGTATAATACCGAATGCAGCAACCATCACCCTCATCATCGAATTACGGGCTCTGCCTTTTTGCATCCCCCTCCTCCTTCAAACAGAAACTGTGGTCAGACCGATGCGGAGCATAAAATGAACAGCCATAATACACCCCATTATCAATTAATTACACCTTTAAAAGGGTAACGCCACCTGAACAATCTTCTTTGAAATCTCAAATAGGTTAATGTCAGCCGGGTGGGTAATACCCGCGGCCATTGCCCGGTGTGTCTGCTGCCAGATGGTTATCGCAGCGCGCGTTCTCTGCAGTGTCTGATCCATTTCAAAGTTCAAGTCCTGCAGTTCTCTCTTCTGCATCTGATACAAAGTAAGTTGCGGTTTAATACCACTTCGCAATGTGGTAATCGTACTCATCCTGTCAATCAAAATATCTTCGGCTTGTAACAGTTCATGCATATCAAGTCCATCCTCCATGTTTATACCCTCGAGGGATGGAGTTTCTCTCTGCCTGAGCGTTTCCAATGCCGTTTCATCCCCCTTCCAGTATTCATATAGAAGTTGGAGATTAGTCAGTACATAGGCCTGACTTTCGCGTAAAAATCTTGTATAGCTTATGACCGGAGCAAACTCAGCGTCTATTGCCTGGTCAAGCGCATCTACAGTTTTCTGCTGCTGTTCCTTGTACTTATCCAGAAACGCTTCAGCCACATAGGTGATTTCATCAATCAGAGGCTGTGAAATTCTCAACGCATCGAGTAGTGTTTCCTGTTTTCGCATATTTTCCAGTATTTCATCAAGATTTTTCTCCTGATAATGCAGTTCCACTTCCTTCTGTTCCACAACAGGTTCCAACATCTCTTCTATGAAATCCGCAAGACCCTCCGCCCTTTCCGGACCCGTCTTTGACGCCTGTGAGAGTGTCACCACCTGAATGGAGTAGGCAACGATACCCCTCATGACTGTACGGATCTGCCCGATCATGATCCGCAATTCCTCCACTTCTGGCGTCTGCTGAGTGTATTCCCGAATATACACAGCCCTAATCTGCATAAACCCGTAGTTGACACTACCTGCCATGGTAATGGTTTGCTCTGCAAAGGGTGTGAGGTTGACCTCGGTAGTCTTCTTGAAAGAGGTGCAGCTTGTCATGGAGATCATCAGCACGATAAGTATGGCGATTGCAACAAACCTCAATCTCAAGGCACGATCCTTTCCTTTTTGCATCCTCACCCTCCTTCACGCGGTACGTGCACAACCCAGACACGGCCCTTCGCACAGCAAAATCCTTAGAACTTCAGAATACACTTCTTCGGTTTATTGTGCAATAACTATTTAACGTTTTGAGCAGGGCACAGGTAAAATCATGATTCCTCTGTATGAGCGGTACCCTGTAAATGGGTGTTCAGGCCATAGCTTCCCAACGTGGTGAGATACTCTTGAACAGTGAGATACATGTTCTTGTACACAGTGTTATACAATCGGGAATAGATTTCATGGTTTTCCATGCAACTGGCAATCTGCCGTTTCACCGGGGACATTCTTTCCGAAGCTTCACGGAGATCGTCGTACACGCCTGCTCCCCATGCCGCGATCATTGCTGCACCCAGCGCCGTGTTTTCATGAGAATCGGTGACCATCACATCCATGCCGTTCACATCACTGATAATCTGTGCCCAGACTTCACTCTGAGCACCACCCGATCCGACCCTGAACACCTGCGGTGAAATGCCGAGTACGTGGCTGTACCCCTCGGTGACCAGGCGGAGTTCGAAGGCAATACCTTCCAGTATTGAGCGATAGAAGTGATAACGGGTATGATAATCTGACCATCCCAGCGTCATACCCCGTGCTCCGGGATTGTTGTAGGGATTCATCACCCCCCGCCAGTAGGGAAGGGTGATCAGTCCATCACAGCCCGGATCAATGTCCCTGATTTTATCCTCCAGCAGAGACTCGGGACTGATTTTTCGAGCCTTTGCCTGGGCGATTTCCTCACCCCCCATTTCATCGATAAACCACTTTATCGTATTGGATCCAGATATGAGGGCAGATTCACAGTAGTAAGTGCCGGGCTGACAACTCATCATTGTACGAAAATAGCTGCTCGTACGATATTCACTGTTATGAACCCCCCATACCACACTTGTCCCCAGACTCAGCGCAAGGGCATCCGCTCCCATCGAACCCACTCCAACTGCAAAAACCTGCCCGTCACCGCCCGCTGCAAACACAGGAAATCCTTCGGGCAGCCCCGTTGCCGCTGCTGCCTTTGCCGTTATGCCGCCCACCTCTGTACCTGCGGGAACGACATCGGGCATGTTTTCCCGATTGAGGCCCATATAAGCGAGTAAATCATCCGCCCAATCCTTTGCTTCAAGTCCGAAGAGTCCTGTGGTATCGGCACCCGAATAGGGGGATATCATCCGGCCCGTAAGCTTCCAGTTCAGGTACGCCCCAACGTCGCACAGCTTGTCAATTCTCCTGTAATGCTCAGGTTCGCTGTTCCGGATCCACTTGATCTTCGGTAGAGATGGAAGCGTGTTGAGTATCTTACCCGTCAGTTGCTGGAAGTACTCTCCCCCGATATCTCTCCGGATCTCCTCTACCTCTTTGAGCGAACGCTGATCGAGCCAGAGTATGGCAGGCCGTATCTCCCTTCCCTTACCGTCCAGCAGCACAAAGGTCTCGCGCTGATAGGCAATCCCCATGCCTTCTATTTGCTGCAGATCCAGCCCATCGGTCAGGGTGCGAAGTGCTGCACAGAGAGAGTCCCAGAGCTCAGTCGCATCCTGCTCAGCCCACCCATTGTGGGGAGATCTGAATACGTGAGAGGACCGTGCCTCCCTGAGGGCCCTACCCCGGCAATCGAAAAGAACAGCCTTGGTGGACTGGGTGCTGCAATCCACACCGATGAAACACTCCCCTTTCATACTAACTCCAGTATCACAATGATGAAATGTGGATGACTTCGGACACCACCATGATCATTTCCGAAAGTATTTGTAGCATGAATTATGGCGGAATGCTACCAGATATTATCCACCTCAGGATAAAAAAATAGGAAAATATTAAAGGGGTAACCTCTTAGAAATTAAAAGCCCCCCTCTTCTAAAGGGAGGCTTTTCTCTCATCCGAGATATGTCTATTCACATCTGGGGGAGAAGGATTCGAACCCTCACAAGCAGATCCAGAGTGTGATAGTTCCCTTTTCCCTCTCTTTTCCCTGTTTGTATCTTTATCGATAAAGAAGAAACGAGAATATAGTATTATTTTTTCCATCAATTCTAATACTTTTTCTAGTAATAAAGTACTGTGAAAATTATTAGGAAATACGAATAAATACAATACAATTTTCGTATTGATAATTTTCAGTTATATGGTTCAAATAAGTATTTATAAAGAAAAGTAAAAGGGTGATGCCTTTCAGTACAATAAAAGGGTATAGAAGTGGAGGGAAAAGGCGTAAACATTTCTTCTTCCTACCAACAAAGGTCCTCTTTTTAAAAACGAAAGGAGGTTAGAAATGATTCATGAAACAAAAATAAAACGTGCCGCAAGTATAATTGCATACATTTTACTACTATTAGGGGGTAAGGAGTATTCAAAAACAAAGATCGTAAAATTGCTTTATTTACTCGATATTGGCTATGCAAGATACAAAAAGAGATCATTCACAAATATTAATTTTACAAGTTACTATTACGGACCGTACTCATCAGAAATTGAGGAGGCCATTGACTATCTTATTGAGAATAAACATTTAACAGTAAATTGTTTTCAATCTGATTATCATGCAAATAAAAAGTATTATACTTTTGAGTTAAATAATATTCCTGATTTTTGGTTAACAAATGAAGAGAAACTTGAAATACAAAAATACTTAGAAGAGTATCTGTACTTATCATTAAATGAACTTTTAAATATTTCTTATGAATCAGAACAATATAGAGCGGCGAATTTTGGGGATTTAATACAAATTACGTAATTTTACCGTTTTACGAACTATCCCTTCGAAAAACTTATCGAAACTTTATTATTGACTTACCTCCTTCTGAAGATTTTCCTCTCTGATCCGAACATGATATGTGAACAGATGAGTATGCATGTCAACACAGCACCGAATGCTAAATGTTTTATGTCGTGGTCTTCTTGATAATGATTTTTTTTAAATGAGAGGAAAAATTTATTTGTTTCGGTAGAGA
>JAGLSF010000176.1 GCA_023136305.1 Spirochaetota bacterium | reverse complement strand
TCTGAAGCAATGGCCTCAGCGGTGACTGGGTGGTCACCGGTGATCATCACTGTCTTGATGCCTGCGTCCCGACATTGCTCGACCGCCGAAATGACCTCCGGACGCTACTAATACAAGTGATGGATCAATCTGAAATGGATCGATAATAGCTGCTGCTCCTTTGAAACGGCTTGAAAGCAGCCGTCATAGAACAGATCGAGGCAGTTCCTGCTGTATGTGAGTACCGGTGGATTGCATCGACCCTCCCCATCGGTTAAAAGCTCGTCATCCTCGATACCAAGGGTCTGCCGTACATCGAGGGTATAGTCGTCCGGAGGGGGCGGCGGGTTTTCGAAATCCATTACATTTGGTGCAACTCGTGAAGAAATCCCGGTGCGAAGACTCAGCTGCTCATCCGCATAGGAATTGATCACGATATGACGAATGATGGAGGGCAGATTTGGTGGGAAAGCCATGTTGAGGTAGTCCGAAACTGCATTCACCATAAAACGGTCCCTCTCCCAGTAAAAATCGTGATGGTGAGCCACCGTGGGAATATTTGTTTCTGCAATGACCTGTGTCAGGGCAATTCCAAGTGGAATATTCATGGGAATTGTCAAAGCATTTTCCACAAGTAAAAAGTTGATATTGAATTTATCGATATACGTGTAGAGATGGTCTTTGAGAATCTGTGTCAGTTGATGTATCTTCTGACTGACAGAGCGATCACGACTGGTAACGCCGAAACACTTTCGATTGATTTCCTGTATATCAGGGTGGTTGAAGTGAGCCTCCTCCACCAGGTATGATCGCTTAGACGAAGTATCAAGCTCGCCGGCGAAATAATAACACGCAAACCCCTCCTCTTCAAAAATTGCAGCCCATTTTGAATATTTTTATTACAGTTTTTTGGATTTGAAGATAAGACTTATATTGTCATATCGAAAGTAGGCAGGGTTCTTTATTTCAACACGTTTAAAAATTCTTCTGGAGTTATTTTAGCTTGTTTAAGAGTCCCACTCAGGGTTCCAATTGCAAGCACTTTGTGTAAGGGAACAACACAACCTATTTCCCCTTGGATAGTCTTCTTCTTCAAGATAACGTGACTTCCGCGCTGCCTAGCTTGAACAAATCATAGTTTTTCCAACGCACGTATAGTTTCCTACCCGGAAACACGATACAATTTAGGCATGTATTGCTACCTCAAAGGTGGTCAATAGATGTCGGGAGGTCTCTTCAGTTGGAAACTCTTCTAAAAAAAGCTCAGTGGCTTCTTTCAGATTTGCAATTGCTTCTTCAATTGTTGGACCCTGGCTAACAGTTCCTACTTCTGGGCATTCCGCTACGTATAGATCATCTTCAAGGTGAAGCAATGCTGTAAATGTTTTTGAACCCAATTAAAACTCCTTAGTCTCAATATACACTCTTACAATATTCATAACAAGTCGAATTTTGCGGATAACCAAGTATAATAAAATACAACCGAGTTTGTGTTAAATCGTTACAAATTAAGCCCGTTCAATATTATCAGGGTTCAGACATGTCAAGAATACGCACCCTCACTCCCTTTTTTTCCTCGACGGTATTGGCTATCTGATGACCCTGCTCGGTGAATGGGAACGCGGCACAGCTCTGATAAAAAAGGTATGAGGAAGGAACAATCTTTCCAAGAGTGACAGTTTGCCCGTGTACACTCAGGGTTTCTCAAAATACTTCATTCCCCGAAATCCGATGTCCGTACGGTAGAAAATACCATCATAGAAGATCTTGTCCACATGGCTGTAGGTAAAGTCTATTGCCTCTTTCAGTGTTTTGCCAGTACCCACAACATTGAGAACCCTGCCTCCATTGGTGAGCACCTCTTTCCCCGCTTCCCGGGTACCTGCATGAAATACCGTTAAATTCTCGATTCCCTGCACTGTGTCCAGCCCGGTGATAAGTTGCTCCTTTTCATAACTTCCCGGGTATCCTCCCGAAACGAGCACAACATCGCAGGCATAGCCCTTTTTCCACGTGAGCGTGTGGTTCTTCAGCTCCCCCTTAACCGTACAAAGCAGGGCTTCACAGAGGTCCGATTCCATAAGGGGAAAGACCACTTCGGCTTCGGGATCGCCGAATCTGCAGTTGAACTCCACAACGTAGGGATATCCTTCCTTTATCATCAGCCCAGCGTAGATCACACCCCTGTAATCGATTTTCTGCTCTGCAAATGCCTCTATGAGCGGGAGAAGGATAGTGTCGATGACCCTGTCCATGACCCTCGGGCTCACAACGGGTGCCGGTGCAATGGCCCCCATACCGCCGGTATTGGGTCCCTTATCTCCGTCATGTATGGGTTTATGATCCTGTGATGAGATCAGCGGAAGGATGTTCTTTCCGTCGCAGAGAGCCAGCACGGTGGCCTCCTCTCCTTCGAGAAAATCCTCTATAAGTACCTTGAGACCGCTCGCGCCGAAAACCCTGTGATCGAACATGTCGGTCAGGGCATTCTCTACCTCGTCCAGAGACCGTGCGACTATAACTCCCTTGCCTGCTGCAAGACCATCCGCCTTGAGTACATAGGGCGGGTCTGCCTGCCTGAGCGCTTTCAGGGCACTGATCTTGTCCGTGAACTCCCGTGAGGATGCCGTGGGGATCCGCTTCTCACGCATGAGCTGTTTGGCGAAAGATTTACTTCCTTCGATGCGCGCATCCTGTGCGGTTGGTCCGAACACGGTGAGCCCATTCTGGTGAAAAACATCCGTAATTCCGGCAACGAGGGGTATTTCAGGACCTACAACGGTGAGGTCTATCCCCTCATCCCCGGCAAAGGACGCAAGGGCATCCATGTCATCGAGGGGCAGGCCCGGGTTTTCTGCCAGTTCCCTGGTGGCGGCATTGCCCGGGGTCCAGTACAGGGTATCCACCATAGAACTCTTAGCAAGTGTGTAGGCAATTGCGTGCTCCCTCCCTCCGCTTCCGAGTACCAATACCTTCACCTCGACCTCCTCACAACCAATCCGGATCTGTTTTACACCAGGCTTGTTCCTGTTACCCGTCTGAATACTTCCAGATATTTCTCAACAGATTTCTCGATCACCTCCGGGGGAAGCTCCGGGGCCGGCGGCGTTTTGTCCCAGTCCTGCTCGGACAACCAGTCACGTATGTACTGCTTATCAAAGCTCGGCTGGGGTCCCCCGGGCCTGTAGCTTTCTCTATCCCAATAGCGGGACGAGTCAGGCGTAAATATTTCATCGGCGAGATGTATGTCGCCATCGATGTAGGTAAACTCGAACTTCGTATCTGCCAGAATCAACCCCTTATCATACACATCCTCATGCGCCATGTTGTACAGCTCAATGGATCTGGCTTTGATGAAGTCGGCAACATCCTTGCTAACTTTTTCGATGACCTGATTGTAATTTATGTATTCATCATGTCCACTGGTTGCCTTGGTGGTGGGTGTGAAGAGAGGCTCGGGGAGCCTGTCTCCCTGCTTTAGTCCACTGGGCAGTGGTATGTCGAACAGCTTTCCTGTATCACTGTAGCTTCTCCACCCGGACCCGTCAAGATAGCCTCTGACCACGCATTCTACCTCGATCATGTCGCCCTTCCTGACCAGAGAGCTGCGTCCACGCAGTAACTCGCGTTCATCATCGGTCAGTGGAAGTTCGAACGCATCTACATTGGATGTAATAATATGATTTTTTATAACATCTCGAGTTTTATTAAACCAGAAATCAGAAATGGAGTTAAGTATTGCACCCTTGTAGGGAATGGCATTGGGCAACACCACATCAAAAGCAGATATTCGATCTGATGCAACCATGAGCATATTTTTACCCAGATCGAAAATATCACGCACCTTCCCCCTTTTGAAAAGATCGATGTTCTGCAGCTTGATCTCTCGATACGCCTCTGGTAGAGCCATAATTATTTCCTCCTCATCTATTCCCTAACATGTACCCTTCGGCCAACAACCTCCAGCTGATTATTACAGAAGGCCCTCACCACTTCCGGGAAGAGCTGATGCTCCTGCTCCAATATGCGTGCTGCCAGGGTTTCCGTATCATCGTCCTCGAGCACGGGTACGACCCTCTGCTGAATAATTGGGCCTGTATCCACGCCCCCGTCAACGAAATGCACAGTACAACCGGAGAACTTCACACCGTGATCAAAGGCCTGTCTCTGCGCCTCTTCTCCTGGAAATGACGGGAGAAGAGCAGGATGTATATTCAGTATGCGGTTTGCATACCTCTCTATGATGTTTGCACTGAGCACGCGCATGAAACCGGCAAGAACGATGAGATCAATATCTTTCCCTTCGAGAAAGTCCATGAGGTCCTGGAAGTAACGGTCCCTCGGGACCTGCCATGGAAACACCCTGCACTCGATGCCCTTTTCCCCTGCGTATGCCAATCCCCCTGCATCGGGGTTGTCGGATATGAGTACCACGATCTCTCCATGTATGTTCCCCTTTTCGATCTCACCGTGTATGAACATGAAGTTGGAACCACGGCCAGATATGAACACCGCAATACGCTTCTTTGCCATCTCCGTTATTTGCAAACCTCACCTATCACGTATGCTGACTCACTACGCGTTTTCAGGTGCATAATCACCCTATCAGCATCCTCGGTTCCGACAATGAATACCATGCCGATACCCATATTGAAGGTATTGCGCATCTCATCAATGCCAACATCACCGGCCTGCTGCATGAGATTGAAAATCGGCTGCGACTCAATGCATTCCCAGTCAATCCTGATGTCCAACCCATCATGCAGTATCCGTTTAACGTTGCTGTACAGCCCACCCCCTGTAATATGGGCTATACCTTTCACATCAAACTTCTTTACGAGCCCCAGAATCTCCTTTACATATATAGCCGTAGGCTCCAGGGCTTCTTTTTTTAATTTTGTTTTTATTTCTTTTTTATATGTCCAAATGAGATACCGCTCAATCATCCCCCCTTTTTTTTATCTTTTCTGATAAATTATATTTTTCTTTTGACATA
>JAGLSF010000175.1 GCA_023136305.1 Spirochaetota bacterium | reverse complement strand
TGCTCAGTGAAAAATGCCCTTCCCAATGCTCAGATTAAAAAGGGTGACAAGGTCAGGGCTGTCATAGTCAGAACCAACAAGGAGATCCGTCGTCAGGACGGAAGCTATATACGGTTCGATGACAATGCTGCCGTTGTGGTTGATACTCAGATGAACCCGAGGGGCACAAGGATATTTGGTCCAGTCGCGCGAGAGCTGCGTGACAAGAACTTCATGAAAATTGTTTCACTCGCACCTGAGGTGCTCTAGTATCTGAGGCGCTCGTAACGCGCACTGATACGCTGGGAGAAGAAAGAATGAATGTTCTGGTAAAGAAAAACGATAGGGTGAAGGTTCTCACAGGCAAAGACAGGGGTAAAAACGGGAGAGTCCTCTTCGTGGACAAGAGTGGTAGACGTGTAATTGTTGAAGGATTGAACATTGTGAAAAAAACGCAGCGCCCTACGCAGCAGAACCAGAAGGGTGGCATCATAGATATCGAGGCGCCCCTGCACATTTCCAATATCATGGTTTTATGTCCAAAATGTGACAAACCCTCACGGATCAGGAAGAAGACGCTCGAGGACTCAGGTCGTGTTCGGATCTGCGGAAAGTGCGGTGAAATACTCGATAAGGTGTAGTGAACGGAGAGGATAGAGCACAATGGTACCACGGTTGAAAAGCAGATATAGAGAAGAGATTATGGGCCTCATGCAAAAGGGGTTCAGCTATAAAAACATTATGCAGATCCCGAAGCTTGAAAAGATAGTGTTGAATATGGGGCTTGGTGAGGCCATCGAGAACAAGAAACTACTCGAAACGTCACTCGAGGAGATGACACTTATCAGCGGCCAGAGACCTGTCAAAACAAAGGCAAAGAAATCGGTCGCATCCTTCAAGGTTCGTAAAGGCATGGAAATCGGATGCAGGGTAACACTCCGAGGAGACCGGATGTACGAATTCCTCGATCGTTTCATAAACATCGCTCTCCCGCGGGTGAGGGATTTCAAGGGTGTTTCAAAGAACTCATTCGATGGCCGGGGGAATTTTGCGGTTGGTATCAAGGAGCAGATCATCTTCCCGGAGATCGATTACGATAAGGTAGAAAAGATTCATGGTATGGATGTGGTGATCTGTACCAGTGCGAAATCTGATGTGGATGCACGTAAGCTGCTCGAGGCATTCGGGATGCCGTACGGTCGATAAACGACCGCACGGCAGATAGGCCCTATGGCCGGTAGGCCGCAGGGTCGCAAAACAACCGCATGCCCGATAGGAGGCAAGGATGGCAAAGAAATCTCTCATCGCAAAGGCGAAGAAAGCGCCGAAATACAAATCACGCCGCTACAATCGCTGTAAGATCTGCGGGCGTCCACGGGGCTATTTGCGGAAGTTTGAAATGTGTAGAATCTGCTTTCGTAAACTGGCTAGTGAGGGGATGATACCTGGTGTGACAAAGTCGAGTTGGTAGAACCCCATAAAATATCAATTGAGAGGTTTAAAAAGTGAGTCAGTCAGATCCAATTGCCGATATGTTGACAGTTTTAAGGAATGGAAAAAGAGGAAAAAAGGAAAGGGTAGATATACCGGCGAGTAAGCTGAAGATGGAGATCATCAAGATATTCAAGAACGAGGGCTATGTCAAGAATTTCAAGCTCATCGATGATGACAGAAAATCATACATACGTGTCTATCTGAAGTATACATCAAAGGGAGAATGTGTGATCCATGATCTGCAGAGGGCTTCGAAGCCGGGCCTGCGCATGTACCGAAGAAAGCATGAGCTGCCCAGGATATTCAACGGTTATGGCACATCCATTGTATCAACATCCAAGGGCGTGTTGACCGACAAGAAAGCCCGTGAACAGAACGTGGGTGGTGAGATTCTCTGCTATATCTGGTAGAGGGAAACAGAATTCTTACGAGGATTGAGAGAAATATGTCGCGTATAGGTAAGTTGCCCATTGCAATACCGGAAAAGGTTCAGTTTAATTACACAGACTCGATTGTGAAGGTGGAGGGACCGAAAGGAAAGCTGGAAAGGCAAGTTGCGTTCTCAGGTTCTATCAAGATAGAGGATGGGAAACTCATCGTCCTGCCGGGTGGTGAAGACAAGCAGTCGAGGGCACAGCATGGACTCATACGCGCTCTGCTCAGCAACATGGTGGTTGGGGTAACAGAGGGTTTCAGCAGGACGTTGAAGATTGTTGGTGTCGGGTATAAAGCTCAGGCTCAGGGAAGGGCACTTCAGCTCAACCTCGGTTATTCCCACCCAATCAAGTATGCTGTACCCGAAGGAGTCGATGTACAGACTCCAGACACCAACACGATCATTGTGACGGGTATTGACAAGCAGGCTGTGGGACAGTGCGCTTCAGAGATCAGGAAGTTCAGGAAGCCTGAACCCTTCAAGGGCAAGGGTGTCATGTATGCGGATGAGCATATCAGGCGCAAAGCCGGAAAGACTGCGGTTAAGTAAAGCCGGGGAATTCTTGGGATAAAAGGGGAGTGCGGTCAGTACGCACACATTGGGAAAGACATAGAATGGACAAATATGAGAGAAGGACGAGAAGAAAGAAGGGAATACGTAAGAATATTCATGGAACGAAGGTAAAGCCCAGGGTTTCCGTGTACAGGAGCAATCGGCATATATTCGTACAGGCCATCGACGATGAGAATCGGGTTACTCTCTGTTCGGCTTCAGATATTGAGGCCGGCGTGAAGCGCAACACAGAGGGTGCGCTTACCGTTGGTGAAAAACTTGCGGAGAAGCTGAAGAAGGGGAAGGTACAGGAGGCTGTCTTCGACCGAAATGGCTTTCTCTATCATGGAATAGTCAAATCCGTTGCAGACGGGGTTCGCAAGGGGGGCATAAAGGTATAGTAGACCCCCCTAAAGAGGGCCGTGGGGGGGGTATAAAAGGTTAGTAACCTACGAAGTGTGGCGCAAAGGTGGTATGAAGGTATAGCAAACCCAGGGCACAGGGCCGTGGGGGTCGGTTTCAGGAGTATGTACTAAGGAATTACAGGGAGGACTGGTTTTGGCAGAAAGGGTAATGCAGGAAGAAAAGGATGATCAATTCACAGAGAAGCTCGTGAAACTCAACCGTGTTGCTAAAGTTGTGAAGGGAGGCAGGCGTTTCAGCTTCAGCGCACTCATGGTGGTTGGTGATAAAAACGGGCATGTGGGAATTGGTTTTGGCAAGGCCAATGAGGTGTCAGAGGCCATTCGAAAGGGTGTTGATAAAGCGAGGAAGAACATGGTCACGGTAAACATCAAGGGTAATACCATCCCTCATGAGGTATACGGCAATTTCAAGAGCGGAAAAGTGATTCTCAAGCCTGCTTCTCCGGGGACAGGTATTATCGCCGGTGGCCCGGTTCGAGCGGTTATCGAGCTTGCCGGAATCAAGGATATTCTGTCAAAGTCTCTCGGGTCCTCAAACGCATTGACTATCGTCAAGGCGACCATGAATGGACTCACAAGCCTCATGAACCTCAGTGAAGTGCTGGAAGCGAGAGGTAAATCAGTAAAAGAACTCTTTGGATGATAGTGGTGAATCGAGATGGCAAGTACCAAGAAATTGAGAATAACGCTTAAAAAGAGTCTCATTGGTGTACCTGAGAAACAGAGGAAGGTCGTACGGGCGCTCGGGCTCCGAAAACGGCAGCACGTCGTGGTGCAGGATGACAATCCCGTTATCAATGGCATGATATTCAAGGTCAATCATTTGGTTGACGTCGAAAGGGTCAAGAAATGAAACTAGGTGCGCCCGGTGGGGCAGTTAAAAAAAAGAAGATAGTCGGTCGAGGTCCGGGCAGCGGCCGGGGTTGCACATCAGGACGAGGCAACAACGGTCAGAAATCCCGTTCCGGCTACAGCATGAAGATCGGTTTCGAGGGCGGCCAGATGCCTCTGGTTCGAAGAATACCAAAGCGTGGATTCAACAACAGTCAATATGAAAAATCCTTTCAGATTATCAATTTAAGGGACCTCGAGCGGTTCAATGAAGGCGATGTGATCGACTATGAGATTCTGCTGGCACAGGGACTGGTAGATCGGAAAATGAAATTTGTGAAGCTTCTCGGGAAAGGCGAAATAACGAAGAAGCTCCATGTAAAGGTGCACAGGGCGTCAAAAAAAGCTGTTGAAGCAGTGGAGCATGCGGGCGGCAAGGTAGAGATACTAGGGTAGGACGGGTCAATGGCGAATCAGGGTAATATTGTAATAAACATATTCAGGATTCCGGAGCTTCGTAAACGGGTGTTTTTCACGCTTGCGATGCTCGTTATTTTCAGAATCGGGACCTATATACCGATTCCGGGAGTAAACGCGGTTGCCCTCGAGAGGCTCTTCACACAGACGGGTGCCGGTCTGCTCGGTTTCCTCGATCTATTCGCCGGTGGCGCACTCAGACGGTTTACCCTTTTTGCACTGGGGATAATGCCCTACATATCAACTTCCATTATTCTGCAGCTTCTCACGGTTGTCGTTCCTGTGCTGGAACGGTTATCAAAAGAGGGTGAAGTCGGCAGAAAGAAGATACAGCAGATTACCCGGTTCGGTACGGTGGTGATTGCGTCCATACAGGCCTACGCGCTCACCGTGTTCATGAATTCACAGCCCGATGTGATCGTTAATCCGGGTGTTGGATTTACGGTCACCGCCATGGTTGCGATTACGGTGGGAACACTTTTCCTCATGTGGATCGGCGAACAAATTACCGAACGGGGAATCGGAAACGGTATATCTATTCTCATATTCATCGGTATTGTTGCCCGTGTACCGGTGGCCGCCAAACAGGTGTACGATCAGATGAAGATCGGTGAGCTCAATCCCATCGTACTCATCGCGTCATTCGGCATTTTCGTCGCAATTGTCGCATTTGTGGTTCTCGAGCAACAGGGGCAGCGGCGCATACCCATTCAGCATGCGAAGAAGGTCGTTGGCAGGAAGATCTACTCTGCTCAGGCAACCTATCTTCCTCTGAAGATCAATCCGTCGGGAGTCATCCCGATTATCTTTGCCTCCTCTGTG
>JAGLSF010000174.1 GCA_023136305.1 Spirochaetota bacterium | reverse complement strand
CCCCCTGCAAAGAGGGGGTGTAGCTCAGCTGGGAGAGCGCTTGCTTCGCATGCAAGAGGCCGGCGGTTCGAATCCGCTCACCTCCACAGAGACAGCAGTTTTTACCAACCCATATACCAGGCAAGAATCTTCTCTTTGGGAGGAACCCTTCTCGCTGTAGATCAAACAGGAACCCTTCTCAATGTTTCAAGCGCTCCGTAGTCTTCCCAGCAGGGACATGTGTCTGCACCATTCTATGTCCTCCCAGCGGGGAAAAGTACCTACACAACTCTGTGCCTTCCCAGCAGGAACAACTACCTGCACCAATCTTTATCAATCTTTCAACATGCTATGAAGGGGATGCGCACCCTATTATTGGTGTAATCTCTGCAGATATGGTATTATATTACGCGCTGGATATCTCTGCCCTGACAGAGGAATGCTGTATGAAGGTTAAACAGTTTGTCATACCAATCCTGTTGTTCGTGACCCTGCTGGCTCTTGGATACGGCTGCGCAAAGAGGATAACCACCGAGATTGTGCTGCCCGAAGGAAAGACCGCAAAGATCGTGTTTGTCGTGGGGGATGTTTTTGTTCGTCCCGTAAATGAATCAGGCTGGATACGTGCCCGTGTGGGCGATATCATCAGTGAGGGGACACGCATCAAGACCTATGAAAACAGCTACTGTGAACTTGTTGTCAGTTCCGGTACCATTTTCCGTATGAATGACAAGAGCGAACTGCAGCTGGCGGCCCTTCCCCAGGATGAGAAGGACAACCGTACCTTTGTACAGCTCATCAAGGGCAATCTTTTCGCCAAGGCTGAGAAGGTGGCCTACAGGAGCAAGGACACCATTCAGACCGACACGGCAACGCTTGGGATGAACGGCACGGGTTTTCTCGCCCGGACTGAGTCGGGAAAAACGGATGTGCATGTTGCTGACGGCATGGTGAACGTCCGTATGAATGTAGACAGCCCTGGGGTGGCGGACCTTCCTCCTGAACTGAAAAAGGTGATACGCAAGATTGATCGCGGAATAAATATTCGAGAGGGTAACAAGGTTGAAGTGACCACCGAGAAGGTCGAGGGGATCGAGGAGATTGTGAACGATATCCTTCGAAGGGGTAGCGCAGAGGAGATCGAACTCGAGCAGCTGAGGCAGGAGATACAGCTTAAGCCTGAACCCCTCGACAGGGAAGACCGTGCCCGGCTGAAGGCACTCGATGTTCTGTCGCTCAATTTTGTGCACGGCGAACCATACCACCTCTCACCCAATTTCGACGGCATACGAGATGAGTTCAGGTTTGATACAGTGCAGTACAGGGAGGACAAACTGCGGGGCTGGAGCCTCATCTTTCTCGACGGCGGCTCGAATGTGCAGAAGGCCATACGGAACCGTTATGCAGAGGAAGACGAGGAGATACTCCTTCCGGAGATTATCGTGTGGAATCTGGTCAACAGTGCCGGGAACACTGTTGAAGACGAGAATTATTCGTACGAATTCTACACGTCCACCAGAAACTCCCACGAAACACTTCAGGTGCGCGGAGTGATCGTGGTAGATACCGTGCCGCCTCTGCTCGACGTCAAGGTTGAAGACCTCATGTTCTCACCCAATGGAGACGGCGTCAAGGACAGTATCACCCTGCAGATCGATGCTGAGAAGGAAATTGCATGGGCCGCATCGATCACCACACTCGAGGAGATCAATGTAAAGAACCTTGAGTGGGGTACCGACGTACCGGAGCTTTTCGTGTGGGATGGGAAGGGTGAGAATGGCAGTGTGCTACCAGAAGGCATATACACCATCGCCATCATGGGGGTGGACAGGGCCGGAAACCGCATGGAGAAACGAATCGAGGGGATCACTCTCGACGTGCGGGAGCGTCAGGCAACGGTTGATATCGATACTCCTGTATTTTCACCGAACGGGGACGGGCTGCTCGATGATCTGACCTTCTTCCCGATTCTCTCGGATCGAAGAAGAATCGATACCTGGGACCTCATCGTCCAGATTGAGAAGGGCGAGACAGCGAAGCGTTTCCGGGGCAGGAGCTACGTTCCCGCTTCCATCATCTGGGATGGGCGGCCGCAGCGGGGACTCATGAGTGAGATATTTCCTGACGGCCTTCCATCCGGGTATTACACCTATTTCCTCAAGGTCATCTATCGGAGCGGTGTAAACACCTATTCCTTCAAACGTGAGCTCATTCTCGACGTTGATCCACCCGAGATTGATGTGGAGGTCGAGCCAGAAGTATTCTCTCCCGACGGTGATGGAATCGACGACACCCTGACCATACGCACGGATGTCAGTGAACTTACCGGCATTCTGAACTGGAAAGCGACGATTTATACAACTGACGACCGGATATTCAAAACCATTTTGGGATCGGGTGAACCTGCAGGCGAAATCGTCTGGGATGGCATCTCTGACGCGGGGGTGCTCGTTGACAGTGCTGAGGACTATTACATCCTGCTCGAAGCAGTGGATGAGGGCTTTAATACAGGCATGAGCGAGAAGGTGCCCTTCTCCAGTGACATTCTCATTGAATCCACCGACCGTGGATTGAAGATACGGGTTTCCAATGTGGAGTTCGGGTTCAACACCGCTGAGTTGAAGGGCGAGAAGACCTTCCGCATACTGGACAAGATCGTGGCCATACTCCAGAAATACGGTAAGTACTCGATCGTAGTGGAGGGCCACACGGACAGTACAGGCGACGAGACCTACAACATGGAGCTGTCCAAACGGCGGGCAGAGGCTGTGGGGATCTATCTCGTTGACAATGGCATCGATTCCGATCGGCTCGAGTATGTTGGCTATGGTCCAAAATTTCCCATTGATACGAATACCACCACAGAGGGCAGGCGCCGCAACCGCAGAGTCGAATTCCTGCTCATCAGGAAGTAGCAGCCTCTCCTCTACGCCTCGGACAGGAGAGCACGAAGAGGCCGTTATAGGCGAGGAGATTGGGTAAGATCTTCACCGTGGCATTCCTTGTAAGAAAAACCCTGTGTTCGATAGTGATCCGTTCATCTCTGCAGAAGTGGATAAAGTCCCGCATGCTCAGGAAGTGCAGATTCGGTGTGTCGTACCAGGTGTAGGGGAGGGATGCGGTGATCGGCACATGCCCGAGCAGGGTGAGTTGAAGGCGAGCGCGGATGTGACAGAAGTTCGGGAACCCGACGATCACCTTTTTCCCGATCCGTAGAGCCCTGATGATCGCATGCCGCGGCCTGTGTACCTGCTGCATGGTCTGGTTGAATATGACGAAGTCGAAGAACTGGTCAGGGTAGTGCTTGAGCCCAGAGTCAATGTCCTCGTGGGAAACGCTGAGACCCCTGGCAACGCACTTGTATATTGCTGACTCGCTGATCTCTATGCCGTAACCCTCGATGCCCCGTTCTTTCACCAGGTAGTCTAGAAGCACGCCCTCACCACAGCCGAGGTCGAGCACCTTGCTCCCGAGTGTGATGAGTGAGGAGATTATCTTGTGGTCGAGCCGTTCGAGGGTCTGCCCATTTCTGCGGTTTCTTTTTTTAATCACTTCCTATACCGTTCTTCCGCATCACCTTTTCGAGGAAGTGCCGGATGAGAATTGTCTCCTCCTCGAACTCGATGAGAAAGGCATCGTGCCCGTAATCAGAAGATATCTCGCAATAGGTGACATCGAGCCCGTTCATCTTGAGGGCCTTGACGATCTCCTTGGACTGATAGGGCGGGTAGAGCCAGTCTGAGCTGAAGGCGATGATGAGAAAGTTCATGTCCTTTATATGTGAAAAGGCCTGTGCAAGGCTGCAATCTCGCTGCAGGTCGAAGTAGTCCATGGCCTTGGTGATGTACAGGTACGAGTTGGCATCGAAGCGCTGTATGAAGCTGTCGCCTCGATACCTAAGGTAGCCCTCAACCTCGAACTCCTGGGTGAAGACATAGCCGTACTCCTTCTTCTTGAGCTGCCGGCCAAACTTGCGTTCCATGCTCTTGTCGCTCATGTAGGTGATGTGGCCGATCATCCGGGCCACGGCAAGCCCAGCATCGGGGCCGCCCCCTTCCGGATAGTTTCCACCCTCCCATTTCGGGTCTGCCATGATGGACTGTCGTCCCACCTCGTCGAAGGCGATCTGCAGTGCTGAATGGCGGTAGGTGGTGGCAATTGGGATGCAGGAGCGTATCCGATCCGGAAAGGAGACGCACCACTGAAGCGCCTGCATTCCACCCGTGGACCCGCCCGCTGCACAGAGTATGCACTCTATGCCCAGATGATCGATGAGAAGTGCCTGGGCATGTACCATGTCCCCAATGGTGACCACGGGGAAATTGAGCCTGTAAGGCTCATTGACTTTCGGATCGATAGAGCCGGGGCCGGACGAGCCCTTGCACCCCCCGATTACGTTTGAGCAGATGATGAAGTATTTATCCGTATCGAAGGCCTTCCCCGGGCCGATCATGTCCTCCCACCACCCGGGAGTCCGGTCTCCCTCATACCATCCTGCCGCATGGGAGTCACCGCTCAGTGCATGACAGATGAGTATGGCATTGTCCCTCTCTTTGCTGAGCGTACCGTAGGTCTCATAGGCGAGCACAAATCTGTCGAGCACCGCTTCGCTTTCGAGAACAATGGCCTTGTCATACTCGAAGAATTTCTTTTCAATGGTTCCAATGGACGTTTCAGCCATGAGTGTTCATACCCCCCACGCGTTCTGTGCATCATGCTGTGTATCCCTGTCTTGCTGTAGGTGACAGGCATTAACATAGCGCCTTTGCACCATGAAAGAAACAGCTTTCATGGATCGGAAGCACAGTGCAATCATCTGCGCACAATACCGCCTCTTGACTATGCTGTGATGATTGAGTAGCGTTGATAATAGAAACATAATAAATAATATATGACTGGTAACGCATTAATGAGCAGGACAAATATCAGTATAGAGGGCATGCACTGAGCTTCCTGTGCCGCCAACATCGAAAAGGCCCTCAGCAAAACGGACGGGGTGAAGGAAGAATCGGTCGACCTCGCCTCAGAACAGGCCTCCGTTGTTTTCGATCCACAGGCGATC
>JAGLSF010000173.1 GCA_023136305.1 Spirochaetota bacterium | reverse complement strand
TCGTACCACGGGCACTCTCCCTAAAGGGATTCTCCCAGAGGGACTCCCTGCGGTCGCCTCGCTACGGTCGGTCACCTTCGGTGAAATAATAAATGGGAATACCACAGGGTTTGGCCATATTGGCATTCCTTTCGAGCAATTTGGTTGATTAGATGTTCTGTGGAGGGTATCATAACTGTGGGATCATGAAAATATTAAAATTTTACGTGCTCCGTGAATTCATACCTCCCTATGTGGGCGGCATGGCCTTCCTGAGCACCATATTGCTGCTTGAACGGATAATGAGTTTCGTGAAGCTCGTCGCAAAGGGTTATGCTGACATTTTCGATTTACTGGTCCTGGTTTTTTTCTCCATACCTCCCACCCTGGCGCTCACCATGCCCATGTCCACACTGATTGGGGCGCTCGTGGCGGTGAGCCGCTTGTCCCATGACGGCGAGATCACGGCCATGCGTGGTAGTGGCATACGTCTTGGGTCTATTTTCCTCTCCCTGTATCTTGCCGGTTTTGCAATTGGGGGGCTCAGTTTCTGGCTCACTGACAGGCTCGTTCCTATTGGAAACATCAAGTTCAGGACACTCTATCAGGAACTCACCATTGCCCGGCCCGATGTGGGCATCGACAGCCTGAGTATAAACGAGATCGAGCAGGGGGTGATACTCGTGGTTGACCGGGTGGATGAGAGGACGGGTGATCTTCTCAACGTGACCATATTCAAGGCAGAGGAGGGGGGGCGTGTTCGGACCATTTCGGCCAAGAGGGGGTGGTTCGTACAGTCCGGTGACAGGGGTTCGCATATCGGCCTCCGCCTGAAAAATGGCGCCCTCTACGACCAGGGAGACGGGGAGGAGGGTTATTTTGCAAGCACGGTCTTCGGCACCCTAGATCTGAATATCCCTATACAGAACAGAGAGCTGCGGCAGATTGTGAGATCCCCGCGGGATATGAGCATGGAGGAGCTGGCCGAGGGCATGGCTGGCCTGGAAGTCGGATCGAAGTCATACAACATTCATGTGATGGAACAGCACAAACGCATTGCCATCCCATTTGCATGCATATTGTTTGTGTTTCTGGGTACACCCTTTGCAGTGACCAAGGGGAGAAGCGGCAAGGGACTGGGGCTCGGTATAGGGGTGATTATCATATTCATGTACTATGTGCTCCTCCTCGCCCTGGAACCGGTTGGGAGGGCAGGTGTGGTTCAACCTGCCCTTGCCATGTGGCTTCCCAATATACTCTTTATCATTGCCGGGGTTTTCAACATCGTGAGAAAGGGGCGTGTATGAAACTCTTCCCGGGAAAAACCTACTCGCTGTTTATCATCAGGGAATATATAAAGGTGTTCTTCGTATGCATGATCTTCATCATCGGCCTCTCATTCATCGTGCGGACACTTCAGAAAACCAGCGCCCTGAAGACGTACACAGTGTTTCAAAATATAGCCTTCCGCATAATCGAAACCCCTGAAATCATCTCCAGGGAAGCGCTTCTTCCCTCCTGCATGTTCGCCTCTGTATACACCATGGGTATTCTAACGAAAAACAGGGAGATTCTCGCCCTTCGCAGCTGCGGGGTGAGCGTGTACCGGATTATTTCACCGCTCATCTTCGTGGGTGTGCTTATTGGAGCGGGCTCTCTGGCCTTTGAGGACAGGGTCGTTGTGAAGAGTTTTGAAGTTCGGGAGCGTTACAAGGCCCGTATCCGTGGTGAAGAGGTGGACACAAATCTAAGGGATAGAAGTAACATCGTTGTTTTCGGAGAGAACAGCATCATCTTCAAGGTCGATCATTTTGCGGCAAAGGCGCGTGAGATGACGGGTATCATCCTCCTTCAGAAGGATACATCGGGCTATGTACGGTTTAGATTGGACGCGCAAAAAGCGAAGTGGGAAGATGGACGATGGATATTTTACAATGTGGTCCGACGGATCTTTCGTGATGATGGAAGCGTCATGGAGGAGACGCAATTTGAGACCCTCCCGACAGACATTAGGGACAACCCGGATTATTTTGGAAGGGACCGAAGAAGGCTTGAAAACATAACCTTGAAAGATGCGTATAACTATGTGCAAAATATCAAGAGAATGGGTCTCGATTACGAAGGAGCTATGACCAAGTTTCATAGAAAAATTGCCCATCCAATTACCCTGCTGCTTGTGATCGTGATTGGCCTTGCCCTTGGCAGTATGCCCTTCAAGAACGCCCTTGTCATCAGCTTCGGCATGACGCTCATTACCGTGCTCGCCTTCTTCTTCATTATCGAAATCGGGCAGACCTTCGGCAGTTCCGGTCAGGTTTCTCCCGTTCTTGGCGGTTGGCTTGGAAACATAATATTTTCTATAGTGGCTGTCCTCATGCTCAGAAAAGTCAGGGTATAGCAAATACCGCCACAATGGTCAAATCACACAATGGCACATGACAGTATCATCATCAAGGGCGCCCGTGCCCACAATCTCAAGTCCATCGATGTTGAACTCCCCCGCAACAGGCTCATCGTCATAACTGGCCTCTCGGGGTCAGGAAAGTCCTCGCTCGCCTTCGACACCATATACGCTGAGGGTCAGCGCCGCTATGTTGAATCTCTGTCAGCCTACGCCCGTCAGTTTCTCGGCCTCATGGAGAAACCGGACCTCGACTATATAGAAGGGCTGTCGCCTGCTATCAGCATCGAGCAGAGACAGGCGGGGAGAAATCCGCGTTCAACGGTAGGAACCATCACGGAAATTTATGACTATATGCGGCTTCTCTTTGCGCGGGTAGGGACCCCCTTCTGCTACAACTGCGGACGTGAGATCAAGAGCCAGACAGTCGATCAGATCGTAGACCGCATCATGAACTATCAAATGGGTGAAAGACTCGTACTGTTTGCACCGATCGTACGCGGGAGAAAGGGTGAGTTCAAAAAGGTTTTTGAAGATGCATCGCGGGGCGGCTTCGTGCGTGTGCGGGTGGACGGGAAAATGATGCGCATAGAGGAGGCCTTAGAACTGGGATTGAGCAAACAGCGCCGGCACAGCATTGACGTCATCATCGATCGGATCATTCTAAAAAAGGAGAGCAGAAAGCGGATCGCGGAGTCGGTTGAGGCGGCAGGTGGATTGACCGATGATCTGCTCGGCGTGATACGGGAGGGTGGTGAGGAGGAACTCTTTTCCAGACGGCTGGCCTGTGTGACCTGCGGGATCAGTTACCCGGAGATAGAACCCCGGCTGTTTTCATTCAACAGTCCATACGGTGCATGCCCGGATTGCATGGGTCTTGGACTCAAACTGGAGTTCGACCCCCATCTCATCATTCCAGACAGGTCACTCTCCTTCAACGAGGGAGCGATACTGACCTCCCAGCCGCGCTCCACCTGGGCACGGGATTCCTACCGGGCCTTCTGCGAACGGTTTGGAATCACCCTCGACACACCCATTCATGACATACCGGACGATCTGTTTCACAAACTCCTCTACGGAACAGAGGAGGAGGTTACTTTCATACATAATCACACCAACGGGAAGGGGCGGTGGGAATACACCTCGCGGTTCGAGGGCCTGGTCAAAAACCTCGAGAGGCGTTACCGGGAGACGAACTCAGAAAAAGTCCGTGAATGGATGGCAGAGTTTATGAAAGAGATTCCCTGCCCAGTTTGCGGTGGGAGACGGCTCAAGCCAGAGAGTCTCTCGATTCGAATTGAGGAGCGTTCTATTATCGATGTAACAGAGATGCACGTCGTACAAGAGCTCGAATTTTTCAAGTCGGTCTCCTTCTCAGAGCGAGAGGAGATTATCGCCCGGCAGATCGTCAAGGAGATCGTGGCAAGGCTCTTGTTCCTGAAAAATGTTGGTATCGGTTATCTCTCTCTGGACCGGAAGGCAGAAACACTCTCCGGTGGTGAGGCACAGCGCATACGTCTTGCAACACAGATCGGTTCGGGACTTGTGGGTGTTCTCTACATACTTGATGAACCGACGATCGGCCTTCATCAGCGTGACAATCGGCGCCTGCTGGACACGCTGTTTCATCTCCGGGATACGGGCAACACACTGATCATCGTTGAGCATGACGAGCAGACGATTAGGAACGCCGATCACATACTGGACCTCGGTCCCGGGGCGGGTGAGCATGGCGGGCGCATAGTCGCACAGGGAACCCCCGAAGAGGTGCTGAAGAATACACATTCGCTCACGGGTCAGTATCTCAGGGGTGAGCTCTTCATACCCACACCCCAGTACCGGCGCAGGGGCAGCGGCAAGACACTCACCCTGTCGGGTGTTTGGGAACACAATTTAAAGAACATCACGGTACGGTTCCCCCTTGGTACATTTATCGCCGTCACCGGTGTCTCGGGTTCCGGCAAATCGAGCCTCGTGAATGACGTCCTCTTTTCCGTACTGGCGAATCGTGTAAACCGGTCGTCACACAGGGAAGGAGAATACGATGACATCACGGGTGTGGAATATATCGACAAGGTGATCGACATAGATCAGTCACCAATTGGAAGGACCCCCCGATCCAACCCTGCCACCTATACGGGACTGTTTACCCCCATCAGGGAGCTCTTTTCCTCCCTTCCTGCGGCGAAGATCAGGGGATATCAGCCGGGTCGGTTCTCCTTCAATGTACAGGGCGGGCGATGTGAAAACTGTCAGGGGCAGGGCAGCATTCGCATCGAGATGAATTTCCTGCCAGATATATTTGTTACCTGCGATGTGTGCAAGGGAAAAAGGTACAATCGTGAAACCCTGGAGGTTGCGTACCGTGGAATGAGCATCACCGATGTGCTCGATATGACCGTCGACAAGGCATACGATTTCTTTGATGCGATCCCGCAGATCAAGAGGAAGCTCGAAACCATCAGGGAGGTGGGGCTGGGATACATAAGACTCGGACAACCGGCCACCACACTTTCGGGTGGCGAGGCACAGCGGGTCAAGCTCTCATCAGAGCTTTCGAAGCGCAGTACGGGGAAGACCTTCTACATCCTCGATGAACCCACGTCGGGACTTCACTTTGATGATGTGCGGAAATTGCTCTCCGTACTTCAGAAATTCGTTGAGAGCGGCAATACGGTGCTGGTAATAGAGCACAATCTGGATGTGATCAAGA
>JAGLSF010000172.1 GCA_023136305.1 Spirochaetota bacterium | reverse complement strand
TGGGAACTGCGGCTTCCGTGGGGAGTGAGTAGCTCCACAGTGCTTTGCTGTTTATTGTCTCGCTCTCCGACAGTGCAGGGGCCGCCCAAGGAAGCCCTGTCTGTGCCTGCTGCAGCTCTTCCGCGCTGTATACCGGCGTCTCCTCAAATGAATAGGGCTTTGCAGATGCCCTACTGGCCTCCTCACCCGACCCTTCCCCTGTCCTCTCTATGTCCTCTATTTCGACAGCTACCGCTGCCTCTGCGGGGGATTCCACAACAGAGGCTGTCGTCTCTGGGGTGGCGGATTCTATGGGAATGAGAGGTATCTCCGGACTCTCACCTCTCACTTCCACCTCAGCAGCTTCTTCACCCCTGAACAGACTTACCAGCCGGCGAAAGGGTGTCAGCAGAAGGGAAGGGAATCCTCTATCCTCGGTAGCCTCCCACTCGTCTACAAACTCCGTCTGCTGCCCGAGGCCTTCCGTAACTTCAGGGACAGTTTCAACCACGGTACCAGTTTCTGGAGTAGTGGCGGGCAATTCCTGACCCTCCGCATCCGGTGATAAAAGTTCCGTTTCCACAGCCTCTACCGGTATCCCGGTGACAGGCTGCTTTCTGAAAAACAGCCTCCCGAAACCGCGGGGAATTGCAGAAGCCTGACGCTTCTGTATATCCTCGAATGTGGGTTCGAGAAGAACCAGCTTCTCTCTTCTGATGCGCAGGGAGGGAAGAAACCTCCGTCTCGCCCCTTCGTCCCGGCCTTCCGAAGCAGTACCGGATTCGACTCCCTGCTCATTTGTTTCCGGGACATCAGTAAGCCTCTCAACGGCCTCCTCGACAACCGGACGCTCAGTGGCTGGTACTGCCTGCTCTGTTCCCTCAACAAAAGCTGCTCCCGTTGTGGCTTCTGTGTAGTCTGGTCTACCGATAAAAAAGAAAATGAGGGCGATGGCGACAATGAGCACACCCGCACCTGCGGCCATAAACATCAAAAGCTTGCCCCGTTCGCCCATCTGCTTCTTCTGGGGAGGATAGAAGAGCCCGACAACCGGACCGAAGGCGATTCTGTCACCATAGATAATGCTTATCGTTTCGAAGGTCTTTCCGTTGACGGTTGTGCTGTTGTTCTCCGATAGATCCTTCAGAGAGAATACGCCATCCCGTGTTTCAATCTCCGCCTGATGCTCTTCCACATCCTCGTTTTCAATCACCAAATCGTTGTCAGGTGCGGTCCCAATCCTTAGGCGTGGCTGCTCAAAATCGACCTCTTTGATGGCATTATTCGGATAACGGAGGATTATTCTTGCCATGGCTACCCGTTCAAACAGAATTTATTATTATAATTCATTTCATTATCGGCCTATCTGCCGAAAGGTAAAGAGCGCCTGAAGCTTTCAGGGACCGTGCAAGGGTCAGCACATCAACTGAACCAGCACCTGCGCTGAAAAGGGCTTTGGCGCAGGCCGATGCCGTTACTCCTGTGGTCAGCACATCATCGATGAGGAGAACCCGCTTGCCCTGTAGGAAATTCTCGAATCCGGCCCTCACACTGAAACGGTCGGTAAGGTTTGTAATCCTCTCATGCTGGGATGACACACTACTCTGCGGAGCTGCATTTCCCCTTCTGCAGAGGGCGCTGCCGTAACATGCTGCATGGACCCTCCGGGCCACAGACCTGGCAAGCAGATGTGATTGATTGAAACCCCTTTCCGCATATCGTACGGGTGAGAGGGGAACGGGCACAAGAAGATCTGTCTGATTGATATATGCCCGTCTGTGCGTGAGGAGGAGCCCCGTGAAAGCCCGGTACAGTGACCGCCTCCCCTCAAACTTATAGAGATGGACGAGTCTTCTGAGAAACCCGTCGAATATGCCAAGCGACACGTTCCTGCCAAACAGAAATTTTAACTCGTCACACTGTCTACATCCCTTTCCGTTGGCTATGTTGTCAGGTCCAAGAGGCGAGCCGCAGCGGGCGCATACATCACCCTCGATAATTTCGAGTGATGCACTGCAACCGGGGCATATGCAAACACCCGAACTGAGAGAAACACCGCAGAAATAGCAGTGATTGGGGAAGAGAAGGTTCAGCACATCACCAAGTGCATTCCCCTTCATCCCGAGTTGAAGGTCCATTGGACTCATGCACGTATATTGAATATATTCGACGATACTATTATACACCCACATGCGGGTTTCGGATAATAAAATGTCAGCTGCGTCCGAAAATCGATCCCCATTCCTGAGGGGCGTCACGGCGGGCCTGCCCGTGGTTATCGGGCATTTTCCCATCGCGGTGACCTTCGGGTTGCTCGCAAGTAAACATATCAGTATAACCCACGCTGTCTGCATGTCCGTATGGGTCAAGGGAGGTCTCATTCATTGGTGGCATCATCGGTAGTGGTGGCGTTCCTCTTTCTCCTCATCGGTGGGTAGAGCTGTACAGGGTGTCAAACCTGTGATACCCTGCCATCTCCATGCACGATCCTGACCGCAGGTCCTGTCTCCGTAAGCTCAACAAGCGAGTAACCGCCGCTGTTCAGGGGTCCGGGATTAACTATCTTCGTATTTCCAATTTCGTCGATACAGGTCGACTCGTGTATGTGCCCCGAGAAACAGACAAGCGGCTCATATTCTTCAATGAAGCTGCGTACAGCGCTGCTTCCCACATGGATGCCCTGTGCAATGTCACAGGCAGTCCTCACCGGCGGCTGATGGGAAACCATGATCAGTGATTTGTCCGAATGAACATTACTCATCGCTTCACGGAGAAGAGAACCGAGCTCCTCCTCGGTACGTTCGTTGGGAGTAATGCCTCCGGGTGTGGGCAGTGAACCGCCAAGTCCTATAAAGGTATATTTCTCCCTTATAAGGCTTCGTGCATCCAGATTGACACCCCGCTCGGCGAGAAATAATCCCACATCATGATGGTCACAGTTCCCGGGTACGGCGAGAACATCGTCGTTGTACCCCTTCACCACATTGAAAACTCTCTCGGCATCATCCCTCCCGCCAAAATGGGTTATATCAGCGGAGATGATGACCAGGTCGGCCATGCCCAGAGCCGAAGCCATGCCGTGCAGCCTTGCCGTATTTCCATGCACATCCGTTATGCCAAGGATTTTCATGTTCCACTCCCATCCATCCCTGGTTCCCATTCCCTGATATAATGGGAAGCTGCAGGTTCATTCACCTGCACAATGCACACCCTTAAGATAACTCCTTTACCTGCAGAACGCACATCCCTTAGATAACTCCTCCGCCCGCAAGCCTGTGTGCGAGGCGAACCGGTTCCGTGATCCTGTACTTCCTACAGCACCCCAGCACGTAAAAAACGGCGCTGTGTAAGGCTATGCCGTGGCCAATGGATACAAAGAGGGGCTTCACACTCCGTCTTGTCCTGACTACGGCCCCGATAACGGTATCATCACCATAAAGATACTCCCAGTCCCCCTTCTCAGCCCCCGGCTCTGTATACCTCCCCATAAGCCTCGATTTTGCACAGCCGATCGTGGGAGTATCCACCAGGAGTCCCAGATGGGAGGCAAGGCCGATTCCTCTTCCATGGGCGATACCCTGACCGTCCGCAATGATGAGGTCAGGAGCAATCCTGAGGGCCTCGAGGGCAGGCAGCAGAGACGGTATCTCCCGAAAGGAGAGGAGGCCGGGAATGTAGGGGAATGTGACCTTCGCACTGTGTACACTGTGATCGAGGATTTCGAGATCCGGAAAACTCAGTACGACGCATGCCGCAACTGCCCTTTCACCGCAGAAACCGACATCGACGCCGCATACCCTTTCAATAGATCTGAACATGTCGCGTCGTATCACACGAGAGCCAAGCCGTTCCTGAATCTCCCGCGCTTGTGCTGGAGTGACATCCCAGCTATGGAGGTCGTGGCTCTTCATTCAGCGTTGAATACGTCCCGTACCTTTCCCCGACGTGAGTGCGTATACTTCGTCGACATTCAGAAATAGAAAATCCCCTGGAATTGTGTGTTTCAGGCAGCCCGCAGCGGCTGCGAACTCCAGCACCTCAGCTTCGCCGAATCCGCTGCTCATGGCGTAGATGATGCCGGCGCAAAAGGCATCCCCTGCACCGACCCTGTCGATAATGTTCCTGATTTCAAAGGATCGGGACCTCTGGAAGCCCTTACGGGTTCGAAGAACAGCCTGCCAGGTGTTGTGGGAGGCAGAGTGAGAGGTACGCAGTGTTACCGCGGCTGCGTCCAGGTTTGGGTACCGGTCAAGCACCCTTCCGGTCAGTTCCTCATAGACACCGGTGTCCAGCGTTCCCCCGTCAACATCCACCTCAGCCTCAATGCCGAGAGATCGTTGATAATCCTCCTCGTTGCCTATGACAATCGTCGATGAGCCGGCAATCTCGTCCATGATATCGCGAGGCTCTCTTCCGTACTTCCACAGTTTCTTACGAAAGTTGAGGTCGCATGAAACGGTGACACCGGCCTTTTTTGCCCTATGAACCGCTTCGATAGATACCTCGGCAGCCGATGCTGAGAGTGCGGGCGTGATACCGGAGAGGTGAAACCATACTGTGTCTGTAAATACTGCGTCCCAGTGAATATCACCCTGCTTCACCTCCGTCATGCCCGAACCTGAACGATCGTACAGGACTGATGAGGGGCGCTGATTATTCCCTGCTTCGAGGAAATAAATACCGACGCGATTACCCTCTCGCAATATGAATGATGTGTCGACGCCGTGCCGCCGGAGCTCATTCATGCATGCATCGCCGATTGGGTTGGGGGGCAGTACGGTAACCATTGACGCCTCGCAGCCAAAATGCGCGAGTCCGACTGCAACATTGGCTTCAGCTCCGCCGAAAGTCGCTTCCAGCAGAGGGTTTTGAAAGAGCCGCTCGAAACCGGGCGCTTTGAGGCGAAGCATTATTTCACCGAATGTGACGAAGCGCTGCATGTTTCCTCCTCCTATGACACTGTCACCTCTTGCGCATGATACCGAATGGAATCCAGGTAACGCTGTTAATAATACCCAGTATGACAACGGAGAGGAGAAAGATCGCGAGATTCTGATACACGCTGAAGTTCTCCGCTATGAAGTAGAGCCACACGATGAGGAATATGAGCCATCCTATACTTGCAGTCACGGAAATCGC